>DATGIH010000523.1:0-4930 GCA_035295865.1 Bryobacteraceae bacterium | reverse complement strand
CTCTGCGGATTCGCGAACCTAAGCTCCATCGCCATCCAGATTGGCGGGATCGGAGCGCTGGCGCCATCGCGGAAATCCGATTTGGCGCGGCTGGGATTAAAAGCGGTCGCCGCTGGAACTATGGCGAACTTCATGTCGGCGTGCATCGCCGGAATTTTGCTGTGATGCAGGTGGCGCTGGACAGCATTCGGGCGCGGACTACGCTGAAGCCGCGCGTTGCGGTGGTGCTCGGCAGCGGATTGGGCGCTTTCGCGGATGAGCTGACGGATCGCGTGGACATTCCGTACAACGAAATTCCCGGATGGCCGGTTTCGACGGCCGTGGGCCACGCGGGAAAGCTCGCGGTGGGGCGGCTCGGGTCTCTCGAAGTGGCGGTGATGGCGGGGCGCAGTCATTTGTATGAAGGGTACTCGCAAGCGCAAGTCACTTTCGGCGTGCGTGTGCTGCACCAGATGGGCGTGCGGTCGATCGTGTTTACGAATGCGGCGGGCGGCATCAATCTTGGTTACAGCCAGGGCGCCTTGGTGCTGATTTCCGATCACATCAATCTGCAAGGATCGAATCCGCTGATCGGGCCGAATGACGACGCGCTGGGTCCGCGGTTTCCCGACATGTCCGAGGCTTATTCGGCAACCTATCGGGAGATCGCCAAGGACGTCGCGCGCGAGATGGGCATCGCGTTGAGCGAGGGAGTGTATGCCGCGCTTTCTGGGCCGAGCTACGAGACGCCAGCCGAGATCCGATATTTGCGGACCATCGGCGCGGATCTAGTGGGGATGTCGACGGTGCCGGAGGTGATCGTCGCGAATTATCTGGGAATGCGCGTGCTCGCGATTTCGTGCGTCACTAACATGGCGGCGGGGATTCTTCCGCAGAAAATCAATCATGAAGAGGTGTTGGAGACGGGCCGCAGGGTGCGCGATACGCTGGTGCGACTTTTGAAAGGCGTTTTGCCTAAGCTATGAATCACTTGACGCAAGCAGCGCTCGATGTCCGCAAGAATGCGCATGCTCCGTTTTCGCATTTCCTGGTGGGCGCTGCGCTAGAAGATGAGAGCGGGCGGATCTTTACTGGATGCAATGTGGAAAATGCGACTTATGGGCTCACGGTCTGCGCCGAGCGCGTCGCCGTGTTTAAGGCGATATCCGAGGGCGCGCGGAAGTTCAAGGCCATCGCTGTCGCAGCGGACACAGACGTGTTGACGCCTCCATGTGGAGCGTGCCGGCAGATTCTGTGGGAGTTCTGCGGGGATATTCCGGTGACGCTGATCAATCCCGCGGGAAAGACGGAGACGTTTCAATTGAAAGAGATTTTTCCGAGGCCGTTCGATGCGTCGTTTCTGTAGCACACGCACTTTTGCGTGCCCCGTTCACACTCGTGTGAACGCGTGGCTCCGGGCGTCGGCAAAAGTGCCGACGCGGCACGCAGGAGTGCGTGCGCTACTTTTCGCCTGTTGCCTGACCGCCTGGTCGGAACCGGCGGACTGGATTTACACCGCCCGCTACGTAGTCACCATGGACGCGCAGCACCGGCTCATCGATGACGGCGCCGTCGCGGTGCGCGGAGAGCGAATCGTCGGCGTGGGAAAGCGCGCCGATATCGAGAAGCAGTTTCAAGCTGCCCATCAGCTGGATCGTCCGGACGCGCTACTAATGCCGGGGCTGATCAACACGCATACGCACGCGGCGATGTCGCTGCTGCGAGGGATCGCCGACGATCTGCATTTGCAGGAGTGGCTTGAAAAGTACATCTTTCCCGCCGAAGCGAAAAACGTGACGCCGGATTTCGTGCTGTGGGGCACCCGGCTGGCTTGTCTCGAAATGATGCTGTCCGGCACCACGACGTTCGTCGACATGTATTATTTCGAAGATCGCGTGGCCATCGCGGCGAAAGAAGCTGGAATGCGCGGCGTTCTCGGCCAGACGATTTTGCGGTTCAAGTCGCCGGATTCCGCCACAGCTGCCGACGCGCTCGCGATGACCGAAAAGTTTCTGCGCGAATATAAAGGCGATCCACTGATCGTGGCCGCGCCCGCGCCGCATGCTATTTATACAAACGACGACGCGACGCTGCGCAAGACGCGACTGTTGGCCGACAAGTACGGCGTTCCCGTTGTGATTCATCTTTCCGAAACCAAGCGCGAGAATGACGATGCGCTGCAAACGCGCGGCATGACGCCCACGCGGTTGCTCGACGTGCTGGGTGTGCTGGATGGTCCGACCATCGCGGCGCATGGCGTTTGGCTGGATGATGCGGACATGCAGATCTTGAAGCGCCATGGAACCGGCGTCGCGCATTGTCCATCCAGCAACATGAAGCTCGCGAGCGGAATCGCACCGGTGGTGAAGCTGTTGGGGCTCGGGATTCCGGTGGGTGTCGGCACCGATGGTCCGGCAGGCAGCAACAACGATTTTGATTTGATGGAAGAGATGAATCTCGCGGCCAATTTGCAGAAAGTGACCACTGGCGATCCGACGGTGCTTAATGCGGAGCAAGCAGTCGCGATGGCGACGACGATCGGCGCGCGCGTAGTGGGGATGGAGAAGGAGATCGGTTCGCTCGAATCCGGCAAGCGCGCGGATTTCATTGCCCTGCGGCTGGACCGTCCGCACGCGGTGCCGCTCTACAACGTGTATTCGCAGATTGTGTATGCGCTGAAGGGGTCCGACGTGCAGGATGTGGTGGTGAATGGGAAGGCGATTGTGAGGGATGGGAAATCGCTCACTCTCGATCCGGCCGTGGTGATGGCGAAAGCGAAGGAATATGCCGCGAAGGTTTCCGGGTCGCTGAAGTAATATTCCCTTGTCCTCGCCACAGGGCTATCTAGCTGGGGCGAATCCTGCCGATCCATTTAGCATGAGCATTTTTCATTGGAAGGAAGAGTACAGCGTCGGGCATCCGGAAATCGATGCGCAGCATAAACAACTGTTCCAACTCGCCGACGATCTGAACGCGGCAATGACGGGCGGCAAGGGCAACAAAGTGCTGACGAAAACGCTCGCAAGCTTAATCGATTACACCAAACATCATTTCTCCTGCGAAGAGCAGTTGATGAAAAGGAATTTCTATCCCGATTACCTAAACCATAAGGCTCTACACGACGACCTGACGGCGCGCGTGATCGAGTTGCAAAAGCAGTTTGCAAGTGGACGCACAGCCATGTCGATCGATGTTTTTCACTTCTTGAAAGATTGGTTAACGCATCACATTGGCGAGCAGGATCGGAAAGTCGCGGCGTACCTCCGCACGAAAGCAGCCTAGCCGCCACTGTTCCCGCAGTGGTATTGCTGATTTTGCACGCCGGAATATGTAGCTCCATTCGTTCCCGCCGATAGAACGTGGCATGAGCATTTTCCAGTGGAAAGAGGAATTCAGCGTCGATCATGCTGAGATTGATACGCAACATAAGCGGCTGTTCCAGCTCGCGGGCGACTTACATACTGCCATGACGGAGGGTAAAGGCAAAGACGCCTTGAGCAAAACGCTGAACAACCTCATCGAGTATACGAAGCATCATTTTGCTTGCGAGGAACGGCTGATGCAGTTGCACGACTATCCCGATTTTGACGAGCACAAAGCGGTGCACGACGATCTGACAACGCGCGTTCTCGAGTTTCAAAAAACCTTCCAGACGGGAAAGACCGCGATGACCGTCGAGCTGTTGCAATTTTTGAAGGATTGGCTGGGCCATCACATCGGCGACACCGACAAAAAAGTCGCGACGTTCTTGAAGGCGAAAGTGGCGGCGTAAAGTTTTTCTCGCGCGCGACGAAAATCCGGAGAGCAACTCCTTGGCGCTTGCACTACAAAGTTTCCAGTTTCATCGGAAGCAGTAGCGCACTATTACCTCCGCTCGGAGGGGAAAGGATTCCCCGCCGGCACCTCCATCGTTTGATGGTTTCCTCCAGGAGTTGCAAATGACGCGATTTGAATTTGGGGCACTCTTTCTCTCAGCTATTTCAACGCTGGCCGTGATGGCTACACCAGCGTATTGCACCACTATTACCAGCTATTCCGATTCGGCTACTTGGATCGCAGCCACCACCGGAGTCACCACAGACAACTTCAACGGGCTAGCTCCTTCGGGAAGCTACACGATTTACAACAGCGGCATCTTTCAAAATGGTGTTGAGTTCATCGGTCTCTCCGGTACAACTGGGGTGATGGATACCAGCGCTTTTTCGTATTACAACTTCGGAACAGGGGACGCGGGATTTGTTTCGGGCTCAACCGGGGTCACCATTACACTGCCCACTCCGGTGACCGCTTTCGGCATCAATCTCTTCACCAACCCAACCGGTTCCACCTATACCGTCTCTACCCTCTCCACGCCGTTCTCGGTTCCTACGTCCGCCAGCCCGCCTCCTACATTTTTCGGAGTAACGTCAGATACGCCGTTTTCATCCGTGAGCTTGACGGTGCCGTCCGGATTGAACTATGCATTCTTCGATAACTTCTCCTTCGGAACCGCTCAGGTCCAGGGCGGCGGAGGCGGCGGCGACACCGTACCGGAAGCTGGCACCTTCTTTATGATCGGCGCCGGACTCGTCGGCTTCGCGGCCTTTCGGGTGAAAGCGAAGCAATCGCGGTAAGCAGCGCCTTTTGGCGGTTCTTCGGTTTTTTCCGATGGACTGAAGAACCGCTATACTTTGATTGATGAACCAGAATTCGAACTGGAGACCGGTCGCTTTATCGCTTACGGTGCTGGGAGCGATTGTTCGCTTGCTTCCGCATCCACCGAACTTCGCGCCAGTTGGCGCTACCAGCCTGTTCGCCGGCGCGCGCTTGCCGGTGTGGCAGGCGTATCTGGTCCCGCTCGCGCTGATGGCGATCACAGATCCAATCGTGGCAAGCTTCTATCACGTGCCCGCCTACTCGCCGTATCAGATCTTCGTCTATTCGAGTTTTCTGATCGCGGTGTGGTTGGGCC
>DATGIH010000522.1:0-14878 GCA_035295865.1 Bryobacteraceae bacterium | reverse complement strand
CGCGTTCCGAAATCCACCACAGCGCGTCCGCCCGCCACTTCCACCATGCGCGCCGCCTTGGTCGCGATTAGCGATTGGAATCCGATGCTCGCCAGCAAATAAGTTTCGACAATCTGCGCTTCCAGCAGCGGCGCGCGAACTGTGAGGAATGGCTCTCCGGCAAAAACCGGCGTGCCTTCGCGCATCGCGAAAAGATCGCCCGTGAATCGCAGCTTGCGCAGAACATCGAAGAACTCCTGCCGTACACCCTTGAACTGCGGCAGCGATTTCAGATACCGGATCTGTTCGTCGGTGAAGCAGAGGTTCTGCAGATAATCCACCACCTGCTCCAGGCCGGCCGCCAGAACAAAATTCCGGTAACGCGGCAGATGGCGGAAAAACAGTTCAAAAGTCGCGATCTCGTCCGCTTTGCCGGCCTCAAAATACCCGGCCGACATTGTGAGTTGGTAGAGGTCGGTGAGGAGACCGGTCATTGACCTATCGCGATTGAACTATTTTTTCTTGACCGGCTGGGCTTCTTTGACATCGGATGCGGCTTTGGTGAGATCGTCCACCGCCTTCGCGTCCATTCCATAAAGGGCTGGTTCATTTTCTCGTTGAGCGATGTAGTCGTTGCCCTGCTTAGAGATTAGTACTTTCTCCACGCGCTTGCCGTTGTTCGATGTCACGCTGACGTCCAGCGCCGGAGCTCCGGCCGTTCCCGAATCGATAAACTTGCTGGCCGCCAGATCGCGCAGCTTGTCGACAAACGATTGCACGCTTGTGCTGTCCATCTTCTTGCCGTTCGCGAACCATTCCTCGCCGGTCTTCTGGAAAGCGTATGTTTTGCCTCCGGAATGCATTTCGATCTTGCTCGGATCGTTGAAGCCAAAGTCGAACAACTTCTTGTTACGGAAGTCGTCCACGCTCTTATCCAGCGCCGTCCCCAAATCGGCCGCCACCTTGTGAACGCCATCCACCACGCTCGACTTCGCGTAGTAATCGTCCTTCACTTTGCGAACTTCGAGCTGCTGCGTTCCCGACGGGTCCGTCATTTTGACGGTTCCGACAGGCGTTCCCGTGCCAAAAGACGCGGCAGCTTTCTTCGCGTCCTCTTCCGACACCGTAAGATCCATCTTCGCGTCTTTGATCTTGCGGATCAGTTCTTCCACCTGTAAGCCATCGGCCCGCAGCGGCTTTGGTTTCACAATCTGCCATTGATCTTTATCCCGCCCGAACTCGATGTCCTGCTTCTTGGCAATCAGTTCCACGCGGCTGAGCTTATCTTGATCGAACGTCAGCAGCCGTTTGTCGCGCAGATCGTTCAGGGATTTTTCGAGGCTCGTTTTTGTGTAGCTCGCAACCGTGAAAACGCGGGGATCGCCGGCCAGCGCGACGTACGTGCCTCCGTTCGCCGGTGCATCGTCGCCAATACGCAGCTTCTTCAATCCGCTTTTCTTGGAAGTGATGTCGATTTCCGCCTCGGGCGCCTTCAGCCCAAAGCCGGAAAGATCGGATGCTTTTTCTTCGATCAGCTTGTCCGCGGTAATGGTGCCGGCCGCGCTGGCCAGTTGGTTAGCGGCGTCTTGATCCGCGCCGTACGCCTTGGGAAACGTGATTTCCCATTTCCCGGCCGCGTTCTTGTCGAGAATCACCTCGTCCGCATCGTGCTTCCGGATCGCGATCTTGCTGATATCGCCGTCCGGCAACGCCATAATTTTCGGAGGGGCGTCAGCCGGAGGTTTGGACGCCTCCGCGGATTTCTGTTTGTTCGAAAAATAAACCGCGGCCGCCAACCCCACCAGGACCAAAGTGCCGAGCATCAAACCACGAAAGCGCATTATCTTCTTTTCCACCAGATCATCACGCCGCCCACAATCACGATGAGTGGCAGCATGAATTGGCTCACTGCCCGCAGCATCCGGAACTGAGCTTGCGTCAGGCTGATCCTGCGATCTTCCTGCTCTTTCGGACGAATGGAAATCAAATCTTCGTCGGAAGAGAGCCAGTTGAGTATGTTCAGCAGCAGGTTCTTGTTACCGTTGAACCGCAGGAAATTGTTGGCCGCCCAACGCGAGTTTCCGACCACCACGAAACGTCCCTGGCTGTTTTCTTTGCCCGTGCTGTAAGTACCGGCGGCGGCAAGGGCAAACGGCCCCTGTTTGTCTTTGTTCGGATCGATCCGAATCTCCGGCGAGTTCAAGGTCGTGGTGCCGAAGCTATTGCGCGAGCTGGAAAAAAGCTTCGTGACCGTAGTCTTATCGCCGTTCTTGATTTGCAGCGATCGCGAAACCGGGAATCCCGTAGCGGTTCCGGCCAAATCATTGACAATCGGGTGCGACTCGTAGGTTGTCACCACCGGCACTTCGGGTCCTAGACCCACCAGTTGCGCCACTGGATTTTCGTCCAGAATCAAGTCCTTGTCCACCGTGACACCCCAGCTTGCCAGCATCGCCAGAAGCGCATCATTGTCGCCGATCTCCCGGCGGCCGACTTTCAGTGGGGGATCCAGCATGATTAAGGCCCGTCCGCCGCCCTCTACGTATTTCTTGATCGCGTCTACGGCGGGTTGAATGTAATCCCCGGATGGACCTGCTATCACGAGCGCGGTGCATTCGGATGGAACTTCCGCCTTCTCGAGAAAACTAATGCTCTTTACCTTGTAATTGTCCTTTTGAGCGGCGTTCTGAAACTCGCTCATGCCTTCGGCGGTGGTATCTTCCAGCCGATGTTCCCCGCTTCCGGTGGCCACGCAGACCGTGCGTTCGCCTCCCTTGAGCGTCCGGATAATCGCGCCCGTGATGCCTTCTTCGTCGAACGTCTTCGCTTCTTCCTTCTTCACGCCGTTCGAAATCACAGCTTCGCCTTCGCGGGAGATATTCGCGGCACGCGCCAGCTGCGGCTTCTTTAAATAATCGATGTACTCAACGTGGATCTTCGGCGACAGCAGCGCGTAACGATCCAGCAGATCCTTGCCCGCCTGCATGCCGCTTGGCTTATCGAAATACTGGATGGTAATGTCTTGCTTCAGCCCTTGCGCGACCTTCTTGGTTTGATCCGACAGGCTGTAGCGCTTGTTCGAAGTGGCGTCGTACGTCTTGTTGTAACGATTCGCCAGGAAGTTCGCCACCACCAGCACCGCCAGAATAACCAGAATGTAAGTCGTCGCGTAGGCCGCGTACTTCGTTTGTCTCGTCTTCACCCACTCGGTATTCACGTTACGACCTCCACCGCAGGGATTCCATGGAGCGCGACGTCAAGAACAGCCCCAGGAAAATCAGCGAACAGTAATACAAAGCGTCTTTCGAATCCAGAACCCCCTTCGCGAACGACTCAAAATGCGTGATCACGGACAGGTAGGCGAGCACCTTCGCCCATCCGGCGGTTTCGTAGCCGGCAACCCATTCCATCACCCACAGCATCAAGCAGACACCGAACGTAGCCGCGCCGGCGATGATCTGATTCTTGGTGAGCGTCGAAATGAAAGTTCCCACCGCGAGCAATCCACCGGCCTGTAGCAGCAAACCGAGATATCCGATCGCGAGCGGCCGCCAATCCGGATTGCCGTACTTGAACAGAAACGCAAAGTTGATCGCGGTGAACAACAGCATCACCACGTAAAGCAGCACCGCCGCAAGCCACTTGCCGATAATCACCTCGATATCGCGGATGGGCGAGGTCGCGAGCAACTCGATCGTTCCAGTTCGCTTCTCTTCCGCGAACAATCGCATGGTAATCATGGGGATGAAAAACAGGCCGATCACACTGACATTCGAGAGCAGCGGCCGGATGACGTACTCGTTCACGCTCATCGGGAAGCCTTGCCCGCGCATCTGTGATTCCAGCCCCATCATGTTGAAATAGCCCACCGAGTTCCAGAAAAAGAATCCGAAAATCAGGGCGAACATAGTCAGCAACAGATACGCGATGGGCGAAACAAAGTAACTGCTCAGTTCCTTCTTGCAAATAACCCAGATGTTTCTCATTGACCTTCCCCTTGCACAACAGGCGTGGCCGCTTCTTCCACTACCGGCGCGGCCGGTTCCGTCTTTTCTGCACCGGTGAGTTGCAGGAACACTTCTTCCAGGCTCATCGCCGACGGACGCAGTTCATTTAGATTCCAGCCGGCTTCCACCACCGCGCGCGCCAGATCGCCTCGGATAAAGCGATCCTTTAGGCTTTCCACCTCAAACAGCGACCGCGCGCCCCGCAACTCTTTGAACAACACGCGGCTGACGCCCGAGACCATCTCCAGACGCTGCTGGATCACTTTCTCGTCCAGCGCTCCATCGCGTCCTTCGATTTCAAGCAGCACGGATTCGGCGCCGCGCGCCCGATCCTGCAAATTCTGCACCGAGTCCGTCGCCACCACTTTGCCTTTGGCGATGATGATCACCTGTTGGCAGATATGCTCCACCTCCGGCAGAATATGCGTGCTGAGAATGATGGTGTGATCGCCCGCCAGCGACAAAATCAAGTCGCGCGTTTCGATGATTTGCTTCGGATCCAGACCCGCCGTCGGTTCATCCAAAATCAAAACATCGGGATTGTGAATAATCGCCTGCGCCAATCCCACGCGCTGCCGATATCCTTTCGACAGCTTGCCGATCAGCTTTGTCTTTACGTCGGCCACCGCGCATCGTTCGCAAACTTCGCTCACGCGATTGGCAAGAGTCGCGCCCGACATGCCTTTGAGATTTCCGACGAAAGTAAGATACTCGGCGACCTCCATTTCCGGATAGAGCGGCGGGGTTTCCGGAAGATAGCCGATCCGCTTTTTCACTTCCATCGGCTGTTCCAGCACATCGAAGCCGGCCACATTGGCGGTGCCTTCCGATGGCGGAAGAAAGCACGTCAGGATGCGCATCGTGGTTGTTTTTCCAGCCCCGTTCGGACCCAGGAAACCCACAATCTGCCCCTTCTGAACTTCGAATGAAATGTGATCCACCGCGACCGTACGGGCGTATCGCTTCGTTAGGTTCTTGACCGTGATCATAGATAGACTCGGGGAACTGCGATCACCGTTCGGAATTGCCTCTCCTGGGGCAGCTTCTGAACAGGTTAATGAAATCCCATGTTAAGAAAAGGGTTTGCGGATTGTCAATCCCGTCCGGTTGGGATCTTCCCCGCAAAAACCACTCTCCACTTCCAATTATCATTGCTCGGATCGGGCGAAGCCCATGATCTGCATTCCGGCATCGACGAACAGAATATTGCCCGTCACGCCGCGTCCCAGATCGCTGGCCAGAAAAACAGCCGCATCAGCCACTTCCGCTGGATCGGTGTTTCGCCGCAAGGGTGAAACGTGCACCGCAGCCTCTAAAAGCTTTGAAAAATCGCGGACGCCGCGCGCGGAAACCGTCTTCACGGCCCCGGCCGAAATCGCGTTCACCCGTATGTTTGACGGACCAAGATCGCTCGCCAGGTACCGCACGCTTGCTTCCAAAGCCGCTTTTGCTACTCCCATCACGTTATAATTCTCGACGACGCGAGTCGCTCCAAGGTAACTCAACGTCATAATCGATCCCCCGCCCTGCTCCTTCGGTGGCATAAACGGAGCTACCGCACGCGCCACCGCCACCAGAGAATACGCGCTGACATCCATCGCCACGCCAAAGGCATCCCGCGAGGTCTGTGCCACCGTTTTGCTCAGATCTCCGAACGCAATGCTGTGTACGACAGAATGCAAAACCGCGCCTTGACTCTTCAACTCCTCCGTGAGACGGGTCAGCTCTTCGTCTTTAGTGACGTCGCAAGGTAGGATTTGGTGAGCCTTCAGCTCGGCGCCGAGCTCCTCAACCGTGCGTTTCTGCCGATCGCCTTGATAAGTCAGGATCAGCTTCGCGCCTTCGCGTGTGAACGCCTGGGCGATGGCATAAGCCAGACTCCAGCGGTTGGACACACCCAGAATGAGCGCCGTCTTGCCGGATAACAGTTGGGACATGAGCTACCTATTGTAGCTCGCGAGTATGGGACTGGCGATTAGGGGCTCGGGGCTGGCGGGGAGTGTGTCGATCTCTTCAGTTTGAGGTTAATCTTGACCGATTTCTTGCTATTAAACACGCTCAGCGTTTTCTTGCCGCTGAATGACCCCTCATACTCCGCCTTAAGCTGGTATTCCACATTCGGGCTGAGCCCTGCGAAGTGGTAGCTCCCGTCCGGATTCGTGATGAACGAGCGGATCTGGAGGGACTTGGTGTCCTTTAACTGCACCACCGCTTTGGCCACCGGCTGGCCGGCGGCGTCGTTCACCACACCGTTCACGGATCGCGTGGAGATGCCATCGTCCTTGGATGTCCGCTCCTGGCCGCTGAGCCCGCAACCCAGAAACAGGCCAATCAACCAGATGCAGGTAATCGGTTTCCTCACCGCTACCTGGATTCCGGATGAAGCTGAAACGTTACGTCCAACCGGTCTTCACCCTGCACCGCCACCGGCTTCTCTTCGCCTTGGAAGCCCTTGGCGCTCACTTTGATCACGTAGTGGGCTTCGCCACTGGGCAAGCGGAAAGCGAATTCGCCGCGCGAATCAGAGACCGCCTGCAGCTTCCTGCCTTTCGCATGCTTGGTTTCGGGCGCCGCTTCCTGTGTAACGATGACTTCGGCGTTCGGCAGCGCGAAACCGGTTTCCGTGAAGACGGTGCCGGCCAGCAGCACATACGCGTCCGCCGCGGATTTCTTTTTGTCGGCGGCGGGAAGAAGCGATGCGGCGGCCAGCAGCAGCAGGCTAATAATCCTCGTCTTCCTTCTCCTCCTCCTCATCTTCTTCGTCGTCTTCGTCATCGTCGTAATCCAGATCCTCGTCGTCTTCCTCCTCTTCCTCGTCGTCGTCATCCTCGCTTGTTTCCAGCTCCAGCGGATCCAGGCTGGCGACGTTGACTTCGGCGCCGCATTCGTCGCAAGTCAGGGTGTCTCCCTCGTCTAGATCTTCCTCGTCCAGGTCCATCACAGCTTCGCATTTTGGGCAGTTGACCATTACCATTCCCTCCAAGGCACAGTTCTCTTATACAAAAAAATTCTCCGGTCCGCTACGCTTTCGCCTTGGCCAGCCGCCTGCGCGTGGTGGGCGGCACGACACCGTTCAACCGAAGGTACATAAAAAGCTGCTGGCGATGAGTGATCTCGTGTTCTTTGATGAGCTGCAGCATTTCTAGGCGCGTCACTTTTTGCCCATCCATGCGGACGATCTCGCCTGCGTAGAACTCGGCCGGCTTTCCCGCGAGCTCGGTCACGCGCCGTGCGACGTCTGCGCGAAGTTCCTTAGCCAACGCGGCGGCGTCGTCGGTTTTCGGCAGCTCGGCAACATGCTTTCCGATTTTTTCACGAAACTCAGGCGTCGAAAAGTTCTCCTCTCCTGCGAGCAGCATTCCCGTCAGGCCATGACCGGCATCCAGGATATGACGCGCGGTTGCGCCGAAACTCATCAGTTCATCGCATGCTTTGTAATCGAAACTGCGCGGGGCGAAATCTTCTACAGCCTGGGCGGCGTCATCGCGGACCGCCTTCCAGGAGTTGAGTATTGATTCAAGGCGTACCATGACTCATTATTAGCACGCCCTTCCCCGCGGATTGTTAACCGAACCGCGGCCGCAAGGGAGCGCTACCACGAACAGGCTTGAGGCTTAGCGATTCGGGATTCTGGATTCGGAATTCGTCGCGAACCTCCCTGGACCTGGCAAGCTAATTCTCTGTACAACGCTCCAAGAGGTCACAACTCAGCCAATGCTCAACTTAGCTTCAATGCGTGTGACTCGGATTGTCAAGATCAATCACTTTACCGATGAGGGTGTCGAATTTGACCTCGAGATTGTTGCACCGGGCATCAAGGCTGCTGAATCTCGCGTCAATGCTGCCGAATCGTGAGTTTACCGCGTTGTGATGAATTACGTTCATGAGGATCCCGATCAGTACAGCGAAAGTCGGGATGCCGATCGTTAAGAGGAGCTGAACGTCCGTCACGGCTTCATTGTATTCCGAAAGGGCAAATCCTCTCACCCAGGATTCTCTGTACACTTCTCCTATGAAGAAATTGTTCTGCCTCTTGGCCGCGCTCCCGCTCATCGCCGCCTCGCCGGAGCAGGAGATCGGCAAGGTTCTCGACGCGCAGGTGAGCGCTTGGAACCGCGGCGACATTCCCGCCTTCATGGAAGGCTACGAAAAATCCGAAGCCACCACTTTCGTAGGCTCGGAAATCTCGAAAGGCCACGCCCAAGTGCTGGCGCGCTATTTGAAGCGTTATCCCACGGTCGCGAAAATGGGAACACTCCGCTTTTCCGGCATCGAAACGCGCATGCTCGGGGCCGATTATGCGTCCGTCATCGGCAAGTATCATCTGGATCGCGCCGCCGATGCCGGCGGAGAAGCTTCAGGAATCTTCACTCTGATTTTCCGCAAGACAAGCGAGGGCTGGAAAATCATCCTCGATCACACAAGTTAACGATGCCCTCCGCCTTGGACGAAGCCCTCTCGCTGGCCGATTTTGAAGCGATCGCACGGAATCGCATTTCGCACGGAGCGTGGGAACGCGTCCAAGGGGGTGCCGCCGATGAGCTGACCGTTCGTTGGAATCATGAGGCATACCAACGCATCCGATTGCGCCCGCGCGTCCTGGTCGACGTCTCGCAGCTCGACACGCGCATCACTTTATTCGGACAAGAGTTACCGTTCCCCATTCTGCTGTCGCCCACCGGCGCGCAAGGCTTCGTTTATCCGGATGGCGATCTTGAAACCGCCCGTGGCGCCGGCGCGGCTAACGCGACGCTCATCATCAGCAGCAGCGCGTCGTTGCGCGTGGAAGAAATCGCCAAAGCCGCCACCGGTCCGGTATGGTTTCAGCTTTATATCCAGCGCGATCGCGGATTCACGCGCGATCTCGTCCAACGCGCCGAAAGCGCCGGATGCCGCGCGCTCTGCGTCAGCGTCGATTCCCCGACGCACGGTGTCCGTAATCGCGAACAGCGCTCGCGCCATGAGTTGCCCGAACGTCCGCTGCCGAATTTTCAGGGAAGAGACTACCTCGACCCCACCGTCACCTGGAAAGATATCGAGTGGCTGCCATCCTTCGCCAAAACGCCCGTGCTACTGAAAGGCATTTTGAACCCAGACGACGCCGAGATCGCGGTGAAAGCGGGCGTCGCCGGCATCATCGTCTCCAATCACGGCGGCCGCAATTTGGATACGGTTCCAGCGACCATCCAGGCTCTTCCGCATGTGGCCGACAAAGTTGCCGGACAAATTCCTCTGATCGTGGACGGCGGCATCCGCCGGGGCACCGATGTTTTGAAAGCGCTGGCGCTGGGCGCGTCCGCGGTAGGAATCGGCCGCCCTTATCTTCACGGTCTCGGCATCGCAGGCGCGGAAGGCGTCACACGAGTGGTGGAAATTCTCCGCCAGGAATTCGAACTGGCCATGATGCTTACCGGCCGCCCCACCCTCGCGAGCATCGACCGCACGGCGATTTGGGACCTCTAGTTGGCCGGTAGAAGACGGTCGATTCGGAAATCCGCGGTTCCGCCGCGGGCTTGCTAGCGCTGCGCCCAATATCTGTCGCGCGCCTGCACAACCAATCCTTTTTCTTTCACCGACAACTGGATCTTGCGAAATTCCGAGATCCGCACCGGTACGTCGGAATTGTATCCGAGGCTGTACTGGCTTCGCAGCTCGTCTTCAATCCCGGCGTAGATTTGATCAATGGTGTGTTTCTTCGAGACTTCATAGAAACCGCCGCCCGTTTCGCGCGCCATCCGCATCAGCCCGCGCGACCCGTCAGCGCCGCCGGCGAACGAATAGAAACCGGAATCGGCGAACAGAATCGAATAAATCAGCGTATCCGCGCGCTGCGCCGCTTCCGCCGCATCGGCTACTGACGCGTCGCTCCCCACATCCACGCCATCGGTCAGCAGTAGCAGAGCCTTCCTCCCGCTCTGCTTCTTCATGATCTCGTTCGATTCCTTCACCACCGCGTCATACAGAACCGTCCCCTTGCTCCCGCCGATTTCCATCTCGTTCCGGCTCGGCATATCGATCAGCGACAGCGCGTCGTTCAGTTTCCCAAACGAAGATGTCAGCCCCTGCCGCAAAATCACCGACGTGTCGAACTGCGTGATGAACACCTGGTCCTTGGACTCGCGCAGTACCTGATCCAGGAAACGAAAGCTCGCCGCCCGCTCCGACTCTAAAACCCGCCGCTGGCTCATACTGGTATCCACCATCAGACCCAGCGTCAACGGCAAATCCGATTGACGCGCGAAATACTTGATCGTCTGCGGCCGTCCGTCTTCGAGAAGCGAGAAATCATCCTTCGAAAGATCGCGAACGATCTCTCCCTTCTTAGTCCGCACGGACGCCAGTACGTTGACAACCTTGATTTCCGTCTTGAACGTCGCGTCGTCCTGCGCGCGAAGCCCGCTTGCGCAACAAGCGGAAATCAGGAATTGACGGCGGGAAGGATACATCCAATCAGTTGAACCCCAGTTTTTGGTTTCTAGTTTCTGGTTAATTGCAGAGGTCTATCACGCGAACCAGAAACGAGAAACCGGAAACGTTTTACCTTTTCACGTCCCGATGCGTTTCCTTCGCCTTAAACCCGGCTCGGACCAATCGCTTCCGGATCTCACTTGCAATCATAACGGACCGGTGATGGCCGCCCGTGCATCCGAACGCAATCGTCAAATAGCTCTTCCCCTCCCGAATGTAGTGCGGAATCAGATATACCAGCAATTCAGTGATGCGGTCCATGAACTCCGCGGTCTGCGGAAACGAGCGGATGTAGCGCGCCACGCGCGGATGGCGGCCGGTCAGATCCTTGAATTCAGGAATGTAATTTGGATTCGGCAAGAAGCGCACATCAAATACCAGGTCGCTATCGGCCGGAACGCCGTGACGGTATCCAAAGCTCGTAATATCAATCCGGATGTTCGCCTGCTCTCGCCCGCCGCGAAATTTATCCTCAATCACCTCGCGTAGTTCATGTACATTGAACTTCGATGTGTTGATGATATGGTCCGCCACTTTCCGGATTGGCGCCAGCTCCTCGCGTTCCTCCTGAATGCTTTTCGCCACCGATTCGGTAATTCCCAGCGGATGCGGCCGGCGAGTCTCACTGAAGCGCCGCAGCAGCGTGCTGTCGTCGGCCTCTAGATAAAGCAGCGTAACCGGCACTCGCCGCTTGAGCCGCTTGAAAATCGCCGGGAACTGCTTCAATCCGCGCCCCTCGCGGATATCCACCACAAGCGCCGCGCGCCGGACATTGGCGGCGTCTTGCGTCAGCTCCGAGAACTTCTCGATCAGCCCGATGGGCAGATTGTCGACGGCGTAGTATCCAAGATCCTCAAACGCCTTCAAAACCGTGGCTTTCCCGGACCCGCTGAGTCCGGTGATGATGACAAGTTGGGCGCCGCCCGAATCCGCCGAGTCCTTCTTTCGCGCGACCACTAGATTCCTAGGTGGCGCACGCTCTCAGCGTGCCGTGTTCGCACTCCTGCGAACACTGTGAACAGTGCCCAGGCGTCGCCAGGAGTGGCGGCGCTGCACGCAGAAGTGCGTGCTCCACGATTCTGTTCGACGCTACGATGGAACACTAGCTCTCAATCAAGTCGAAATGTCCATCGGGCCGCCGCATAAGAACCGTCACGCGATCCGTCGTAGCATCGCGGTACACCATATAGTCTTGCGATGCCTCCATTTCGAGCATGGCCTCTTCCACGGTCATCGGTTTCTTGCCGTCGCGATGATTGACGCGAAAAATCTTCTTCGGATTCTTACCGTTCCCGGCAACCGCCATCTTCTTCGATGTTTTGGTCGAAGGCGCGGCCGGCTCCGGCTCTTGCGCCGCGCCCGCCGGTTTACCCTTATAGCGCGTCGTGTCTCGGAACTTAGCCCGCAGCTTAAGCACCTGCTTCTCCAGCCGCTCAATGGCGCCGTCGGCGGCGGTCACCAAATCCCGATCCGTTCCGACACCCACCAGCGCGTGATCCCACGCGTTCAACGTGATTTCCACTTTGCGCAGAAATCGCTCCTGGCTCAAAATTACATGAGCCTCTTTTTCGCCTCGCCGCTCCACTAACTTCGACAGTTTCTGGATTTTTGCTTCCAGTTTGGCGCGCTGTTTCGGAGGAAATTCTTCGTGCCTGCCTGTATAGCTGATTTTCATTTTTGGGAACCTCGCCTCCACGCGGGGAGAATCTCGCTATTCGCGAACTCGCCGCTGGTGCGTGGACGGAATTTTCATATCTTCACGGTACTTCGCAACCGTTCTTCGTGTTACGTCTATTCCTTCCGACTTCAGGCGAGCGGTGATTTGCTCGTCCGTGAGGGGATGCTGCGAATCCTCCTCCTCAATCATCTTCTTCACTCTGCGTTTCAGAATCAGCAGCGGCGTCGCGCTGCCTGCCGCACCTTGCACCGCTTCCGAGAAAAAGTAGCGCAACTCGAAGACGCCCTGCGGCGTATCGGCATACTTGCTCGCCACCGCGCGGCTCACCGTCGATGGATGCACGCCAATTTCCTCGGCCACTTCCTTGATCATCATCGGCTTGAGCTGATCGATGCCATGCTCCAGGAAATCCATCTGCCGCCGCACAATGGATTGGCAAACTTTCAAAATCGTCTGCTTGCGCTGCTCAATATTCTTGATTAACTGGATCGCCGCCGCATAACGATCCTTCACATAATTCCGGATTTCCTTGCTCGGAACCTGATCCCGATCCAGCATCTTCCGGTACTGCGCATTCAAGCGAAGCTGCGGCAGATCGTCGTCGTTGAGCTGGATGATGTATTCATCGCCTTCCTTGAATATGTAAACGTCCGGCTCCACCTGGCGCGCGCCACGATCGGAATAACGCAGCCCGGGATACGGATCCAAGTGGCGGATCACCTCCAAGGCGATCTGCACGTGCTCCAGCGGCCTGCCCAACACTTTCGCTAGTTCCTTGAATTGGCGCGTTTCCACCAGCTTCAAATGATTCGCTACGATCTGCCACGCCACCCCGCCCTTGCCGTTCCGGCTTTCCAGTTGCAGCAGCAGACACTCGCGCACGTTATTGGCGCCCACGCCCGCCGGATCGAGCGATTGCACAATCCGCAATCCCTCCTGCATGTCCCCCATGGTGTGCTGGCCGCTGGCCGCGATTTCTTCCAGCGTCGCCGTGAGATACCCGTTCTCGTCCAGATTGCCGATGATGTTGTCCGCCGCGTCGCGTACGTTTTCCGACATCACCAGCACGCTCAACTGCGAATTCAAATGATCGGCCAATGTAACAGGCGAGGAAAGAAATGTTTCAAAGGAGGGCTTCTCCACCGATTCCGACGCCGGACTCTTGTATCCCGGATCCAGATAATCGTCAAAGAAGCTGCCAAAATCGATTTCGTCGAACGGATCTTTTTCGGTTTTCTGTTCCGGGACTTCGGTTTCGGGCGCCGCTATCGTCGCGGTTGGCTCCGAAGCCGTCTCCAACGCCGCAGGCGCAGGACCGTCGAAATCGAATCCCGCAGCCGCTTCCGTGCCATCCGCCGCAACTCCAGGCTCGGCTGCCGCCGCGCCATTCACGGTCTCGAGAATCGTCTGATCCGATGGCTCTGCCGTTCGCTCCGTCTCGAGAATCGCCTGTACCTCTTCCGGCGTCAACTCTTCCACGCCGTCGAGCGATTCCTCCAACATCGGATTCTCGGCGATTTCCTGCGTAATCATGTCCTTCAACTCCAGGCGATTGAGCTGAAGGACTGTCACCATCTGGACCAGTCCAGGCGTCAGGATCTGCTTCTGCGCGACTCTCAGTTGCAGTCTGGGCGAAAGCATTGACATTCTGTAATCATCATAACATCCGAATTGTCCAATCCCCAGGCCGTATAATCACTTCCGATGGGCACCTCTCCTTCCTTTCGCAAGACCCAGCAACCAGCGCCCTACCTATCTATTTATTTCGTGAACATCTATGTTCGCGACCAGGAACGAAGTCTGCGATTCTACGTGGATCAACTCGGATTTGACCTGGCATTTGACGCCCGCCTGCAATCGGATCGCCGCTGGGTTGCCGTTGCTCCGCCCGATGGATCGACCGTCCTGTTGCTCATTCAACCCAAGCGCGATTCGCCGGAATATAAACTGATCGGCCGCGCGACGCAGGTGGTCCTGGTCACGGAAGATGTCGCCAAAACGTATCGCCAGTGGCGGGAGCGGGGAGTCCGCTTCGGTTTCACCCCGCGCCTGCGCCGCGTCCAGTATGAACGTCCACCGTCGGCGCCAGCCGGAGGAACGCCCGCCTGGGGCGGAGTCTTCACGCGCTTCGAAGATGTCGATGGCAATTCATTCACGCTCGTGAGCATCGACGAAATGACGCGGTCGATCCAGGCACAGCGTGACGCCGCAGCCAAGAAGCTCGAGGCCGAACGCCGCGCCGAGCAGGAACGCGAGATCGCCAAAGAAGTGCAAGCCCGCCTCTTCCCGCAAACGCAACCCGCGTGCGGTTCGCTCGATTACGCGGGCATCTGTATCCAGGCTTTGCAGGTCGGCGGCGACTACTACGATTTCCTGGACCTCGGCCGAGGCCGCCTTGGACTGGTAGTGGGGGATATCGCCGGAAAAGGCATGGCCGCCGCGTTATTGATGGCCAATTTACAAGCGAATTTACGCAGTCAATATGCTTCGGCGCTCGACCAGCCGGATCTCTTGCTGCGATCCGTGAACCAGCTTTTCTACGAAAATACCGGCGAAAGCGCCTACGCGACGCTCTTCTTCGCCGAATATGACGGACAATCCGGACGCCTGCGCTATGTAAATTGCGGCCATCTTCCGGCTCTCCTTTTGCGCGCCGACGATACATGCGTCCGGCTGGGTTCCACCTGCACAGTGCTCGGATTGTTCGAAGAATGGGACTGCTCGCTCGGCGAAGACGAGTTCCGCC
>DATGIH010000521.1:0-2519 GCA_035295865.1 Bryobacteraceae bacterium | reverse complement strand
CAACAATGCGGCGCTCGGCTACAACTACGTGAGCCAGCCGGTCCGCAAACTCGACGAAGGCAAATTCGATATGCGCCTGGATGAAAATCTGACGAGCAAGGATACGATGTTCGCGCGCTTCAGCTACGATCAGGCGCAATCGTACGTGCCCGGCGGCGCTCCGGGATTCGCCGAACAGGGCGCGTTTGCGAGCAACCAGAGCATCGCCAATCACGCGCGTAACGCTGCTATTTCCGAAACGCACTTGTTTTCGCCGAACACCGTGAACCAGATCAATGCGGGCTTCAACCGCATTTTCGACTACATCACATCGCAAGGAAATAACAGTTGCTACGCTCGCGCGCTCGGCATACCCGGAGCGAATCTGGGCGGCGGAAGCTGCGGTCTGACATCGGTGGAACTGCCCAGTCCCTATTGGTCGCTGGGCGATCGCGGTTACGCCCCGTTCGTCGGCGGAACGAACGTTTGGACGCTTTCCGACTCGCTCGATCTCGTCCGCGGAAAGCATGACATTCGCTTAGGCGGCATGATTCGCGGGAATCAGTTGAACACCATCGCGGTCGGGTTCCCCAACGGGTTCTGGATCATGGGTAATAACAGCGGCGATCCGCAGGCCGATCTGCTGCTGGGGCAGGTGTTCATAGCGATCCATGACCAGGAGTTCGGCGGCTCCAACACAGGCCGCCGCTGGAAGCTATACCGCCCGTTCGTTCAGGACGATTGGAAAATCAGCAAGAGCTTAACTTTGAACCTCGGCTTGGCTTGGGCGATGACCACTCCCGAGAGCGAAGTGGGCAATCGCCAATCGGATTTCGATCCTGCCACGGGCAAATTCTTAATTGCCGGCCAGAATGCCGGTGCGAGCGCTGGAATCAACATGGATTGGACTGCGCTCGAGCCGCGTTTGGGCGCTGCCTGGAAGCCGTTTGGCCGGAGCAACACGGTAGTGCGCGGCGGCTATGCGATCTATCACGATTCGTCCTGGAATATGGGCGCGCAGGGGTTATGGCAGAATCCGCCCTACTACGCGGAATCATTTGCGTTGCCCGCCAAGATGTCGGACGGATTCGTAACGTTTAGTTCGCCTCCCAATCCGGCCAATTTCGAAGGGACCATTCTTTCGCAGAACAGAGACTTCAAGCAGGGCCGGATTCAGCAGTTCAACGTCAACGTGGAACAGGAGATTCCCGGCAACATCGTATTGACGGCCGGCTATGCCGGATCCAGAGCTTCCCATATTCTGGTATTCGGAAATAATATCAACGTGAGTTCGCCCACGGCCTGTGGAACGGTCTCAGGATACACCGCGGGATGCGGCCCGAATGGAGCGGCTTTCGGTGTGCCATATACCGCGTTCCCATTCTCGGAGATCGACAGCATTTTCGACGCGGGACGCGCGCATTACAACTCGCTGCAGCTCAAGGCCGAGACTAAGAGTGCGCGGCACGGCATCTATGCCCTCATCGGTTATACGTATTCGCGGGCGTATGACACCGGATTCAGCGACGGCCTGGGAAGCATCATCGGAGCCACCTACTTCCCGCTTCCGAATTGGCAAAAGCTGGATTGGGGATTGTCGCAGATCAACCTAAATCAGAATTTCACAGCCAGCGTGATTTACCAGTTGCCGTTCGGCAAAGGCCAGAAATGGGGCAGCAATTTGAACCCGATTGCAAACGCCCTCGCCGGAGGCTGGGAGTTGACCGTCATCGAAAAAGCGACGTCGGGCTTTCCGGTTTTTGTCGTGGACAGCAACAATACTTCCGGCGCGGGTCTGTTGAACACGAACGTGCAGAGCCTCATCCGCCCGAACCAAACCTGCGATCCGGTATCGGGCCACCATCAGACCTTGGCCTCGTGGTTCAATGCCGGCTGCTTCGCGCAACCGGCCAATGGAGAGCTCGGAAACGCGAATCGGACGCCGTTGTCGGGTCCTGACTTCGTCAACACCGATCTCTCCATCATCAAGCACTTTGTGCCGCGCGAAGGAATGCAAGTCGATTTCCGGACCGAGTTCTTCAACCTGTTCAATCACGCTCAGTTCGGTGCGCCAGGGGGTAACGGATACGGGGCCGACTTCGCCGCCCCGAGCACCTTTACGGTGGTGAACTACACGGTCAACAATCCGCGCCTGGTTCAGTTCGCACTCAAGCTGGCTTTCTGAATTTTGGTGTTTTGACCGGTTGGCCAGTGCCAGAGCAAGCAGCGGTGGCAACCTCCATTGGTAAATAATGGAAATAGGTCAATATGCGGAATTCATATATCGCAACTACATGCGCTGCCGCCCTTACGGCGATGGCGGCGCTCACATTATCAGCGGTCCCGGCCATGGCCCAGGCCGCGAAGGCTGCCGCAAACTCTGCCATTCCGCGGATGCCGGACGGACATCCGGACTTGCAAGGCGTTTACGACCTGGCCACCATGACGCCGCTCGAGCGGTTGCCCGGTGATCCACCGGTCCTGACAAAGGAGCAAGCGGAGAAGCTCCAGAAAGCCGAAGCTGCGCGGAGGGCGAAAGA
>DATGIH010000520.1:0-4266 GCA_035295865.1 Bryobacteraceae bacterium | reverse complement strand
CACCTCGATCTTGTCGGATACTTTCGCTCCACCCAAAATCGCAATCGAGGGCCGCTCAGGATTCTTGGTGACCTTGGTGAGATACTCCAGCTCTTTGTCCATCAGCAATCCGGCGGCGGCCTGCTTGACGAACTGAATCATGCCTACGGTAGACGCGTGCGCGCGATGCGCCGATCCGAACGCGTCGTTCACGTACACGTCGCACAGCGCGGCCAATTGCTTCGCGAATCCGGGATCGTTCTTCTCTTCCTCGGCATGGAATCGCAGATTCTCAAGCAACAGCACTTGACCCGGCGCAGGACGCATCTTCTCCACCTCCGGACCAATGCAATCCGGCGCCATTGCCACGGGCTTGCCCAATAATTCCGACAACCTCTTCGCCACCGGCTTTAGGCTCATCTCCGGATTGCGTTTGCCCTTGGGCCGCCCGAGATGGCTGGCTAAAATTACACCGGCACCGTGATCGAGCGCGTATTGAATGTTCGGGATCGACGCCCGGATGCGTTTGTCGCTAGTGATTTCCTGTCCGCCGGGAGCCAGCGGAACATTGAAATCCACACGGATGAAAACAGTTTTGTTCTTGAGGTCAAGATCGCGAATCGATAGTTTGGGCATAAGAAAGTGTTGGGTGTTGGATGCGGATGGTGGTCAACGCTACCAACCGCAACCCCGGAAATTTGATGCTAGCACGGCTTCTCGGGCGGCGCGTTCGTGAGAGTGCAAGAAACACCGGCAGCTCGATAGGCCTCCAGCAGCGCGCCCGCCGCCGGACCAAATATCGGCGGACCGGTTCGGCCGCCGGTGAGCTCGATGAAGCGTTCACGCACCGTGCGGCTGCGAAAAACTCCGCCGATGTAGGCGATTCGAACCGGATCGCTGTCGCCGAACAATTGTGCGCGAACTGCCGTGCACAATCGCGCGAGGTCGCGCGCCGCATCGTCTAGAATCTGCCGCGCCACCGCGTCGTCTTGTTCCGCTGCCTGGTCAACCAACTCCGCCAACGCAGCGATGCGCGGCCTTGGGAACTCCGGCGTATAAAAGCGGTGCAGTAGATCGTTGACGTCCACGGCGCCCGTTTCGTCCAGCAGAATCGGCCGGAGCGAAGTCTCCGCACCCCATCCTTCTTCTAATTTCAGCGATGCCTGCAACGCTCGCCGCGCGATATCAAACCCGCTGCCTTCGTCTCCGAAAACATAACCCCAACCTCCCGCGCGCGCTGTCTTCCCGGACGCATTGCGTCCGAACACGATCGAGCCAGTTCCCGCGATCGTAATGATGCCCGGATCGCCGCCTGTGGCGCCCGACAGCGCGATCAGAGCGTCGTGCGTTACGACGATTCGTTCGCTCGCGAGAATCTCGCGCAGTATGGCTTCTTTGTCTGCCGGACCTCCACTGAATCCGAGACAGGAAGCGCGGAAACGAATCGCGGCAGCATCCAAACCAGCGCTACCGCAAGCCGCACTCAGGCACTCTCGAATCGCGCCTGTGAATTTCGCTGGTGCTTCCGGCGCCGCGACGTGATTCGAGGGTCCGCCACGCCCCGCACCCAACACCCGGCCGTGACCATCGCCGATGAGCGCGAAGGTGCTGGATTGACCCCCATCCACGCCCAGGAAGTAATCAGCCATGTGCCGCCACTTTACTCAATCCGATAGAGCCACGCCTGGGAAGGCACTTCGCCAATGCACTTGATTCCCCAGTAATTGGCGTAAACCTGAAAATCATCCGCTCGGAAATCCCCCTTTTCAATCAGGAAGTATCGAATACCCCGCGTTTTTAACTCTTCCGTGGCAGTGCGCCTCAGATTGACCGTAATGGGCCGCGAAGTCTCCACAGGGTCGTTCAATATGGTCGACCAGTTGCCCTGTGCGTCCAAACCTTCCAGCTTGATTTTGGTTTTGTACCCTTCGTCGGAACTCTCCACCACAACGGCGCTCACCGTTTGCGCTTTTCCGAAATTCACTTCCACAAACATCCCCGGCTCAGCCACCTGCCAACTTCGCCAGCGCGTCACCGGACTGTTGTCAAACGCCATCTGCACGTCCCACGGATTTGGATGCGCTCGCAATCGCCACTCCGGAGAGCGCGGTAGTTCGTTTGCGCCGTCGTAGATCCGCAGTTCCGAAATCCCCCACTGGACATCCTTGGCCCGCGCGGTTTGAACGACACGAACCGCTCGCAAGCCGCGCGGCGGAAAACGGAATGTGAGCAGGCGCGTCGGCTGAAAGCTATTGAACACGGGCGTCCAGAGGATATCCTGCGCAACTTCATTAAACGCCGCCTGATAGCTGACCACGCTCTCGCGCGACAGATAAGAATCCGCCATCTGCTGGAACGAAAGCACCTTCTCCCCCGCGGGAACTAAGCGCTCAATCATCTGCGCTTCCTCGTATTGCGGAGCGCGGAAGCGTAAGAACGCCGCCTCTGGTTCGATGCGCAGCGCCGCCCGATAAGGGATATTGTTCAGCCTCCAGGCGGAAAAATAGCAATACAGCTTCTCGACGGGCGGCCAGCAACTTACTGCATGCGCGATGGCCAGCATGAGCAGCAAACTCGGTACGTTTGCAAAAGTGAGAGCCAGTGCGAACGAAACGAACGGCATTGCCGGAATCAGGAATCGGCTGCCCACGTTCGCGTAGAAGGGCAACGCAAATATCGCGGCTGCAAGCCACAATTGGCGCCCCACGGGACGCCGCAGCGCGATCAGCGCGATGGGCGTCAGCAGGAACAGCGGACCGAAAAATCCCGCCAACAGATTTCCGTTTACGGTCACCTCCCAAGGAATTTGCCAGCGGCTGGTGAGTCCGTAGGTCTGCTCCAGCTTGCGATACTCCTCTTCAAACGCGATGTGCACGTAAGGATTCGGAAATACGCGATTCGCGAACGGCGAAAAAGGATTGTCCACCCAAATCCAGTTCTTCAGGAGCCACGGAGCAATGAACAGGGCCGCCACCAGGGCAACGTTCAATGCGGGCCGCAAAACAGCCTGCCGCGCGCGCCACTGCTTCCATGCGATGAAACCCAGCGCGTAAGGCACCGCAACCACTGCCGTGTACTTGACGGAAAAGGCAAAGCCGGTCAGGATGCCGATCGGAACCAGCAGCTTTGCCGTGCGATCCCGGTCCCACATTTGCAGCAGATAAAACAATCCGAACGCGATCGCGGCAACCGCAACATCGTTGTAGGCAATGGTTCCGTCCATTCCGATCACCGAACTCGCGTAGAAAAAGATCGCCGCCGCAACACCCACGCGCGGGTATTCTAGACGGCGTCCGTAGCTCAGGATCAACAACGTCACGCAAAGGAAAAACGCGTAATGGACCAACGCCGCGGCGGAATGTTTGCCGAACAGAAAAGCGTACAGGAACAGCAACTCCACGCCCTGCGAAAGATTGCCGTACATGTTCGTCGTGATACGGACGAATCCGTGCGCGCGCGCATACTTGGCAACCTCGCCCAGGTGATACGCCATGCCATCCGGGCTGACTTCGGGCGCCAGCGCGTTGAAGAAATAAAGAACTGTGAATAAACCGAACGCAGCCGCGAAGGTGAGCTTCCAAAGACGCGGAATCGGCGGGAACGACGCGCCCTTCGCATGCAGCGCGCCCGAGTAGATCGCGTACCCAATCAGCACCATGCCGCACGGCAGCAAGATCCCGCGTCGAACCATCTTCAAAGCCGCAAGTGCAAACATTAGCGCGCTCAGGCAGGCCGATCCCAGCAAAAATCCGAACAGCCGTTCTTCCGCGCGATATAAAGTTAAAGACAATCTACCGATCAGGATCGCTCCCAGAGCCCAAGCCGTGGCGACGGTGAACGAAGCACCGAACAGGATCGCGAGTACTGCCGGCATCACCGCGAAAATCCAATTCGGGAAAGTATGAAACCGAATTTCGCGCCGTCCTGCGGAGCCGTGTAGAGTTTATCGATGGCGACTGAAATGGTGGATTCCACATCGCTGAACAGCCACTCCGGCGGGATCGGCTTTTCGAAATGCTTTTCCCCCGGGGAGGTGTATCGAATCTTGTCCAGCGTATGGCCGTTCACCGCAAAAGTCAGTTCTACCGGACCGGTTTGCTGGAATGCGACATCCCAGAGCGAGAAGTCGACTGTCAGTTTCAGATCTCGCGTGGTAACGGCCAGAATTTTTACCGTGGGATTCTGTCTGGTCCAGCGCCATAAAACTGTCGGATCCGCCGGATCGATATCTTTCACGATGTGAGTGGAAGCGCCCGCATCGGACATTTCGAGCAGCATCGACATGGA
>DATGIH010000519.1:0-8856 GCA_035295865.1 Bryobacteraceae bacterium | reverse complement strand
GCAAGAACGGCCACCGCGTCGCGTCCGGGAACGCGATCCTCTTCGGCGGAAAAGGTCCGGCCGAGCAACGGCTCTACCTGCATGACGCCGAAGAAATTGCCGCTCACCGTTTGAGCCAGCCGCAACTGAGGCAGCGCATCGGCGTGATCGGCGACGCCTACGGGTGTGTAGGTCACGGCGGTCAAGCCGGCGAAGGATCTGTTCTTATTCCGCAGATCGAGAAAATCGGGGTAAGAAACGTTGCCGAAGGTCCCTACGGGAAGATCCGGCGCGGCATCGCTAATCGTGACAATGCGGCTCGGGCTAGGCACGGGCAGTGGACGAAACAGCAGCGCATCGGCCAGACTGAACATCGCGGAGTTGGCGCCGATGCCAAGTGCCAGCGAAAGAACCGCAATGGTCGTGAAGCCCGGGGTCTTGTGCAGAATTCGCAGCGCGAACTGGATGTCGCCCAGCATAACCGGTCTCCTTTTGAAACTCGCCGAAAGTGCAACTCAACTGCCAGCGCAGGGGGCGCGGCAAGCAAAGAGCTTAGCACTCGGCGCTCGATCCAAGTTGTCCGAAACTGGGATGGATTCGGCGTTATTTGTGCAATACTGGCGTTAAGTGAACCGGCGGGCGACATCCTGGCTGCTTGCCGCGCTGATGGCTTTTTGCGCGGCTCATGCCGTGCCTCCGGCGACTCAACAGCGCGCTGGGGCAAATCCCGCGATTGTTTGGACCGCCGCAGCGCGAAAGCGCGCGGAGCAACCTGCCGCGATCCGCAAGCTGGTGCGCTATTCGCGGACGCGCGTAGTGACGCCGCTCCCCGAGAGTTTGCGGGCGGTATCTTCCGTTTTTTCGCAGCCACTCTTCCAGCGCCCTCCGCCGCTCCTCCTCTCTTAATTCATTTCGAAAAGAGAAAGGAGGGCGTATTATGCGCCGTTTGTGGGATCGTTTATTTCCATCTCTATTTCCAGACTCCAAAAACGAACTGGAGATCGAATCCATCAACCATCGCCGCGCCGAGCTGGCTGCTCTGAGCGATGACGAACTGAAAGCAACTGGCCGCCGCGCGACAAGCTTAGTCGAAGTAATCGCAGTGACCGCAGTCGTTGCGGCGCGCGTGCTTGGCCTTGAAATGTTCGATGTACAGTTGCAAGGCGCGGCCGCGATGGCCAATGGCCACATCGCCGAAATGCAAACCGGCGAAGGCAAGACGCTCGCGGCCGTCCCCGCGGTGGTGTGGCTCGCGCGAGAAGGGCGCGGCGTCCACGTGATGACGGTCAACGATTATCTCGCCCGGCGCGACTCTCAATGGATGCGCGGCATCTACGAATTTCTCGGTTTGTCTGTGGGCTGCATCCAGCAAGGGATGCCGAGCGAACAGCGCCGCGCGGCTTACGCTTGCGACATCACCTACGCCACCGCGAACGAAATTGGATTCGACCTGCTGCGCGACGGCCTGTCGATGCATCCTGATGAGCAGGTCCACCGGCCATTCGCGGCCGCGTTAATCGACGAGGCCGATTCGATTTTGATCGACGAAGCGCGCATCCCTCTGGTGATCGCCGGAGGCACCGCGCCAGGTGAATCGCTCGCAGTTCGCGTGGATCGTATCACTCAGTTCTTCCGGCGAGTGAAGCATTACACGCTCGACGAGTACGGCAGGAACATCGCGTTGACCGACGCGGGAATTGAAGCGATCGAGACGTCGTTCGGATGTGGCAATTTGTTCGAGGCGGAGAATCTTCCGTTGCTGACCGCCGTGCAGGATTCCATCCACGCGCACGCCCTGCTGCGTCGCGACGTTGACTATTTGGTGAAAGACGGCGTCATCGAATCGGTGGATGAATTCAAGGGCCGCATCGCGCAGGATCGCCGCTGGCCGGCCGGTTTGCACACCGCCATCGAAGCCAAGGAAGGCGTGGCTCTGAAATCGCAGGGCCGGATTCTGGGATCCATCACGCTACAAAATCTGATCGCCTTGTATCCGCAAGTTTGCGGCATGACCGGCACGGCCGCGACGCAAGCCGCCGAGTTTCGCGCGGTCTATGGATTGGACGTCGAGATGATTCCGCCCAATCGTCCCGTGATTCGCGTGGATCATCCGGATGTGATTTTCCGCACCAAGCGCGAAAAAGAGCAGGCCGTGATCGACGAGATCCGCAGTGTGCATGCCACCGGCCGCCCGATCGTGGTGGGCACGCGCAGCGTTGAGGAGTCTGAAGGCTTGAGCGCTCGGATTCGCGACATCGTGCACCTGGTGTTGAATGCCCGTCACGAAGAGCACGAGGCCTGGATGATCGCTCGCGCGGGCGAACGCGGCGCGGTGACGATTTCCACCAACATGGCCGGGCGCGGGACCGATATCAAGCTGGGCGAAGGCGTTGCCGAACTGGGAGGCCTGCATATTATCGGCACCAATCGCCACGAGAGCCGCCGGATCGATAATCAGCTTCGCGGCCGCGCCGGACGGCAAGGCGATCCGGGAAGCTCGCGCTTCTTTGTGTCGCTGGAAGACGACCTGTTCCAGAAGTTCCTCGGCGAAACAGACCGCTTGCAGCGCGATCCGGAAAGCATGCAGCGTACGGTGGAGGGCCAGAACATGGACATCCGCCGGTTTCTCCGCAAGTACGAAGGTGTGGTGGAAGGCCAGCGGCAGGCCATTCAGCAGCGGCGGCAGGCGATACTCACCGAAACTTCGGGGTTGGAACGCCAGGTATCGCTCCAGACCATCGATGACCTGTGGTCCGATTATTTGGCGGACATTACGGACCTGCGCGAAGGCGTCCAATGGATCTCATGGGGCGGCCGCGATCCGCTGCACGAATATTTGACCGCGGTGGATACGCTGTTCCAGGAGTTGGAGGCGCTGATCGACGAAGAAATCCCGAAGCGCTTGGCGGAAGCCGAGGCGGGCGGTCAGGGCCCCACCGAGCGAGGCGCGACTTGGACTTATCTGACTACCGACCAGCCGTTCGGGACGGCGACGGAGCGAATTTTGCGCGGGATTGTGCGGAAAGTGAAGGCGGGGCGGGTTTGGGGATAAGGGCATCGTGATACGATCCCGGCATGCCGATGAAGGTGCGCGAGCTCATCCAGCTACTGGAGAAACAAGGCTGGCGAGAAATCCGATCAAAGGGAAGTCACCAGCATTTTAAACACCCGGACGAGCCGCACCTCGTTACCGTGCCCGGAAACGACGGGAAAGAACTCGCCACTGGAACGTTGAACGCTATACTCAAGAAAGCGGGATTGAAATGAGTCTCAGACGCTATTCATTAGTCATCGAACCCACCAACACGGGTTACTCAGCTTTTTCACCGGACGTGCCTGGATGCGCCGCGGTTGGAGACACGCCGGAGCAGACTCGCCGAAACTTCCAAGAAGCCCTAGCGGCGCATTTCGAGGTCATGCGCGAGATCGGCGAACCAATCCCGGAACCGCGCGTATCCGTCGATTACGTTGAAGTCGCGGCTTAGTCTGGCCTTATCCCATCCTTTTTTGTCAGAATCGAGTTAACCGCCCCTCCGTCTTTTTCGCCCCGGCGGGCGTCTTCTGGAAGGAGCCGAAGTTTGATATTTCGGGAGGTTGAGGACCGCGACCTGATCGCGAAAGCGCGGCGGGGTCACGTGGACGCCTACAACGTGCTCGTGTCCCGTTGGGAGAAACGTGTCTTCAATTACCTGTTGCGGATGGTTCGGAATCGCGAGGACGCGATGGATTTGAGTCAGGACGTATTTTTGAAGGCCTATCAAAATCTCAAGAAGCTGGAAGATCCGGCCAAATTTGCGGGCTGGTTGTTCCGCATCGCGCACAATGAGGCCTATTCGCTGCTCAGGAAGAATCGTCCGGATGGGGAAATCGTTGGCGAACTCGCCACCGGCGAATCCAGCGCCCGCATGTTCCCCATCGAGACCAGCCTGGCCGTGCAAAGCGCCTTGGGCCGGTTGTCCGAGGACCAGCGCGAAGCCGTCCTGCTGAAGGTTTATCAGGGATTCAAGTTTGACGAGATGGCCGAGATCCTGTCTTGCCCCGTTTCCACCGTGAAATCCCGCCTCTATACCGCGCTCGATCTTCTGAAACAAACTTTGGCTCCCGTAAGTCTGGGGGGTGCCGAATGAGTTGCTCGTCTGTCGATGTCAAAGCCTATTTTCTCGGTGAAGTATCGCGCGCCGAGAAATCCGTAGTAGACGATCATCTGCGTGCCTGCGAAAGCTGCCGCGAAGAGCTGGATCGCCTGAAGCTAACAGATACCGCGCTGCGTTCGCTAGTGGAAGAAGACGCTCCGCAGCGGATCGCGTTTGTTTCGGACAAAGTTTTCGAGCCGCGCTGGTATCAAACGATCTGGCGGTCGGGTCCGGCGATGGGTTTCGCCTCGTCGGCGCTGCTGGCCGGGGCAATCCTTGCGCACGGATTCTCGCTGCGCCCGCCCGCTCAGCCTGCGGCCGCCGCGCCCGTTGTCGACACCGCGCAGATCGAGCAGCGGATCGAGCGCGAAGTGAACGTTCGGCTGGAAGCCGCAGCGGCGAAACAGCGCGAGCAAATGGCGAGCATGTTGGATGCAGTCCAAAAGAGTTACGAAACGAAACGTCAGGCCGATCTCGCCGACGTTCGTCAGGCGGTGGACTACTACAAGAACCAGACCGCAAGGCTCATGGTGGCGGCGAATCGCGTGGAGACGCCCGCCCAATGAGAGCTACGGCCATTAGCCTGCTGCTTTGCGCTCTTCCGTTCTCCTCTTTGGCGGACAAGCCGAAGGTCAACGTCGCGATGATCAAAGCCATGGAAGAGAGCGTCGACAATCATCTATTGCGCGTTTGGCGCGACGATCCGGTCGAGATGATCGGCGTCACACATGGCGTCTATATCAGCGGCTATGGCGCGGTTTTTGTCGGCGGATTGAATCTCGCGCCTTCGGCCGGTATCAGTCCGTTCCACAAGTCCATCACGCCCGATGAGCTGAAGCGCATCCATGAGAAAAAAATGCAGCGGCTGCCGAAGCTCAAGACCGCGATGCAGGAGTGGCTGCTCAACTCCGCCGGATCTCTCGACCCGGTGCCTTCCGAAGAGCAGATCGCGCTCGGAGTGAGCCTGTTTTACTGGGCCGGCGAAAGCACCGAGGGACTTCCGTCGCAAATCGTCATGCACGGATCGAAGCGCGCGCTCCTGGATATCAAGACCGGCCGCGCCGATAAGTCCACGCTCGCCAGCGCGGTCGCCGTACAAGAGTACTGATCGATGCGCCTGGGCGAAATCCTGATTGAGCGCAAACTGATCTCGGAAGAAGATCTGGAGCGCGCGCTCGAGCTGCAGAAAGAACGCGGCGACAAGCTGGGCAAAACGCTGGTCGACATGGGCTTCATCGCTATGCGCGACGTTCTTGCGGCGCTGGCGGATCAGTTGGGCGTTCCGCTGGTGGCGATCGATGGCCCGCCCGCCGTTTCGAGCGAAACAGAAGCGCTCTCACCCCGTTTCTTGCGACAGTCGCGCTGCCTTCCGCTCAGCCGTGACGATCACACGGTCACGCTCGCGATGGCGGATCCGTTAGATGTCGAAACCATAGCCGCAGTTCGCAACTGCACCGGGCTCAAGATCTCGACCGTGCTCGCGCCCGAGCAGGAAATCCTCGACGCGATCGATAAGTATTACGGCCAATCGGCGCGCGGCGATACGGACCTGCTGGCCGACGGATCGGAAGCATCCGAAGATCTCGCGCACCTGCGCGATATGGCGAGCGAAGCTCCGGTCATCCGGCAAGTGAACGCCATCATCGCTCAGGCTGTGGAAAAGCGCGCGAGCGATATTCACTTGGAGCCGTTCGAGAAAGAGTTCCGCGTTCGATACCGCATCGATGGCGTGCTCTACAACCAGGATTCTCCGCCGCGCGAAATGCGGGCAGCCATGATTTCGCGCGTGAAGTTGATGGCCAAGCTCAACATCGCAGAGCGCCGCCTTCCGCAGGACGGCCGCATCAAAATCAAAACTCTCGGCCGCGAAGTGGATCTGCGCGTTTCCACGCTGCCAACACTCTATGGCGAAAGCGTTGTGATGCGTCTGCTCGATCGATCGGCAGGGGATTTCTACGATCTCGGCCGCCTCGGTTTCGACAAGCACATGTTCACGCGCATGGAGCACTTCACCTCCATGCCGCACGGAATTTTTCTGGTTACGGGGCCCACCGGCAGCGGCAAATCCACCACGCTTTATTCGGCGCTCAAGCGCATCAATCTTGCCGACAAGAAAATCATCACCATCGAAGATCCGGTGGAGTATCAGATGGACGGCATCAACCAGATCCATGTGAATACGCAAATCGGATTGACCTTTGCTTCAGGACTCCGGCACATTGTGCGCCAGGACCCGGACGTCATCATGGTCGGTGAAATCCGCGACCGCGAAACCGCCGATATCGCGATCCGCTCGTCGCTCACCGGCCACTTTGTCTATTCGACCCTGCACACCAACGATGCTCCGAGCGCCATCACGCGCCTGACCGACATGGGCGTGGAAACGTACTTGATCAGCTCATCGCTGGTGGCGGTGCTCGCGCAGCGATTAGTTCGCTTGATTTGCGATCGTTGCAAAGCGCCGGATGGCACGCGCATCGCGCCGGATGGGGAAACGGTGCCGTGTTTCCGCGGCCGCGGCTGCGAGAATTGCTTTGGATCCGGCTATACCGGACGCGTCGGAATCTTCGAGCTGATGGAGCTGAACGACGAGATCCGTAAACAGATCATGCGCGGCGACGACGCCATCGCCATCACGTCGGTAGCGCGCCGCAACGGTATGCGCAGCCTGCGCGAAGACGGCTGGCTGAAAATTTCGCAAGGTCTTACGACTCCGGACGAGGTGATGCGTGTCACGCAGGAATTTTAGTGGCGCACGCACTCGTGCGTGCCGCGTTCACACTCTTGTGAACGCAAGCAAGCTGAGCGGACCATGTCGGATGAGCGCTAGACCAGGCATATTCTTCCGCTTTAGCCACCAGCCCAGCCTTAACCGGATTCCGCTCAATGTACCGTGCAATCCGATTCCATTCCTCTTCATCCCGCACCCAGTGATCGTAAGACTCTCGCCGCCAAAACGGCTCGCCAGTCCGTCCCAAGATTGCGTTCGCGCTTCTCGCAGTGGACCCCTTCAAAGCTTTAAGCAAGTCGCTGGCGGAAATCTCCGGAAGCAAAAGCACGTGGACATGGTTCGACATAATCGCGAATGGTCCAAGTTGATAGTGACCGATCGCGGCTCCTTTGAAAAGCGAATCGACCACGACTTGTGCAATATCCTCACGCTTGAGAAACGTAGGCCCGCTACGCGCTTCATCCAGGTAGCGGTCCATCCAAACGAAAGCTTCACCAGCCGTGCACTTCGCGGGGGGTGCGAACCGCGCGCTTGGCAAGCTTCCGTGCAGGTGCCACGTCACGAACAACCAGCGGCCGTCAGGATAAATGTGCGGAAGCCGTCGTTGCATCATCACTCTTATATGGGTGGTATTTCGCCGGAAAAATTCTCTGTGGGACGTAGCGCACGCACTCGTGCGTGCCGTGTTCGCACTCCTGCGAACACCTTTAAAAATTCAAGGCGTTCACAAGAGTGTGAACGCTGCACGCAAAGTGCGTGCGCTACGTCATGAATAACTTCTACTTCCGCGCCGTCGCCTCCGATGGACAGCTGCGCACCGGGACCATCCATGCGGAAACGGAGCGCTGGGTCGCGCAGGAACTCCGGCGCCAGGGACTCACGCCCGTTTACGTCGGCAGCCAACCAAAAAAGGGCATCGAGCTAAAGCTCCCCGGATTCAAAGGCGCCAAACGCAAAGGCGTCCTGTTTTTCACGCAGGAACTTTCCACGCTGCTGAACGCCGGAGTGCCGCTCGATCGCGCGCTCACCATTACGAGCGAGATTGCCGAAAAGCCCGCTTTTAAAGTTCTGGTGCAGGATATTCTGCGCGTCGTGAAAAGCGGCAAGTCGCTGGCGGATGCCATCGGCACGCATCCCGAATATTTTTCGGAGCTCTACGTCAACATGGTGCGCGCGGGGGAAGCAAGCGGATCGCTGGCCATCGTCTTCGAACGGCTCTCGGAATTCGAGCGCACGCGCGACGATCTGCGCAACTATATCGTCTCGGCGATGGCCTATCCATCGTTGCTGATGGTCGTGGGAATCTCGTCCATTCTGGTGCTCATGAATTTCGTCGTGCCACGCTTCGCCATGGTCTTCGAGCAATCGCGGATTCCGATTCCCGGCCCGACCAAGGTTTTGATCGACGTCAGCTTCTTTTTGCAAACCTACGGGTGGATCGCTCTAACGTTGATTGGTTTAACTGCGATCGGCCTGTACGCATACGTGCGAACTCCCGCCGGCCGGCTGTGGTGGGACACGCTGCGGCTACGAATCCCGGTGTTGGGCGACGCGCTGCGCAAGGCGGAGACCGCGCGCTTTGCGCGAGCCATGGGCACGCTGGTGTCGAATAGCGTTCCCCTGGTGCAATCGATCGGCATTGCGGGCGCGACTTTAAACAACCGGAAAATCGCAGGCTCGCTCGATCTCGTAGCGACGGGCGTCAAACGCGGCGAGGGCATCGCCGCGCCTTTGAAACGCGCCGGACAATTTCCGCCGCTGGCCGGACATCTGTTAAGCGTCGGTGAAGAGACCGGACGTCTGGACACAATGTTCGTTCGTATGGCGGACATTTACGATGCCGACACCCGCACCGCCATCCGTCGATTTACTTCTTTGTTCGAGCCCATGATCATCTTGATCATAGGCTTGATTGTGGGTACGTTGATCCTCAGTATTCTGGTTGCGATCGTCAGTATTAACGATGTAGCGATGTAGTGGAGGCAGTCGAATGAAAAAAAGAAATAGAAGCCA
>DATGIH010000518.1:0-6662 GCA_035295865.1 Bryobacteraceae bacterium | reverse complement strand
GGCGGGCGGCGAGTTGGAGAACGATTTTTTGAAGCTGGGTGATGAGCGATGTTTGCCATAGTCGGAATTTTGGTTGTCTTCGGGGCCGTGGTCGGCGGTTACCTCATGGAGCACGGGAATCTCCAAGTGCTAGTGCAGCCCGCCGAGCTGATCATCATTGGCGGCGCCGCGGCCGGAACCGTCTTGATCGCCAATCCGCCGGCCATCCTCAAAGGAATTGTCTCGGGGATGAAGGTGGTTTTCGGAAGCTCCGCGTTTGGCAAGGCCCGTTACCTCGAAACCTTGAAACAGATTTACGCCGTTCTGCAGAAGGCGCGCAAAGGAGGACTCACCGAACTCGAAAACGACGTCGAGAATCCATCGAAGAGCGAACTATTTAGCAAATGGGATCATCACGTCCGCGACTTCGTGTGCGATACGCTTCGCATGGCCATGTCCGGAGGGCCTACGCCCTTCGATCTCGATCAGATGATGGAACTCGATATGGAGGTACACGAACATTACGCGCAACTGCCGGTCAAGGCTCTGAACACGGTGGCGGATTCTCTGCCGGGTCTCGGGATTGTGGCTGCCGTGCTGGGCGTCGTAATCACTATGGGGGCGATCGGGGGTCCTCCCGAAGAAATCGGACACAAAGTTGCCGCCGCGTTGGTCGGTACTTTCCTTGGAATTCTCCTTTGCTACGGATTGCTGGGTCCGATGGCCTCCAAGATGGGCAAAGCGGCCGAGGAAGAACATCACTTTTATCACACGGTCCGCGTGGCCCTGAGTTCCTTCTTGAAAGGCAGCTCGCCACCCGTAGCGCTCGAATTCGCGCGCCGCGCCGTACCAGCGCACGTTCGGCCGAGCTTCCAGGAACTGGAAAAGGCATATAGAGCCAAGTAGGTTGCCGTGGGCACTCCAGATTTACAACCGATCATCATCAAGAAAAAGAAAGCCCACAGCGATCACCACGGCGGGGCTTGGAAAGTCGCCTACGCCGATTTCGTGACAGCGATGATGGCTCTGTTCATCGTGTTATGGCTGATGGGGTCGGACGCTCCAGTGAAAAAAGCGGTCGCGGGATACTTCACCGATCCATCCGGCAAGAAAGGCATCACCGGATCCGGACAGGCCGGTTCCGGCGAGAACCTCTCCCTCAAGAAAGACGATTTCGCCAAACTCAAAGAGACCATCGAGGCGGCCATGAAGCAATCGCCGCAGCTCGAAAAACTGAAGAATCAGGTCAACATGACCGTGACCGGCGAGGGGCTGCGCATTGAACTTCTGGAAAGCGAAGTCGGTACTTTCTTCGATACCGGCAGCCCCAGCCCAAGCTCCTCGGGCAAAGATATGCTCCAAGTGATCTCGAAGGAGCTGGGCAAAATGCCGAACAAACTGTTCATTGAAGGGCACACCGATGCGAAGCCTTTTTCATCGAAGAACGGTTATTCGAATTGGGAACTATCCTCCGATCGCGCCAACTCCGCTCGGAAAGTGATGCAGGATAGCGGCGTTCGCGCGGATCAAGTGGTGGAAGTCCGGGGCTACGCCGATCAACGCCTGCGCAAGCCGGATGATCCGGCCAACGCTTCGAATCGGCGGGTATCGATTGTGGTGAAGTATCTCACCCCGCCGCCCCGCGCGGAAAAGCCACCCGAAAAATCGGAGCACAAATAGTGTCTACGCTGCGTTCGGGCCGCTGCCCCACGTTTATCGCAACTTCGCGATCAGCGCATCCACCTGCGGATCTCCCGCCGGAAAATAAACTCCGCGCATGATTGGCGCATACACGAACAGAGTCGCGCGCTCCTCATAAGCGCGTTCGAACCAGCGGCGCAGCCCCTCGCTATCGTTTAACGCCGAACAAAGAAGCACCGCTAACATCGCATCCACATAACGAGTAGCGCGCTGGCTCTCCAATTGCCGGAGCGTTTGTTCGGCTTCGGCGCGGCGTCCATCCCAAGCGTATTCCAAACCGAAAACAGCTTGCGAGAATGGCTCATCCGCAGTGGGCCCGAGGACTGTTCGAAGCGACTCCATGACGCGGTGCGCCGCCCCCGGATTTCCTTTCAGGTGGTAAGCCCAAGCCTGGAAATAGAGGAGCAACGGATGATTCGGAAACAACTCCAGCGATTTCTGCAAGTGCGCCAGCGCCTCGTCTTGCCGGCGCATCATCAGAAGTTCGTTAGCGATGTCCCAATGAATGATCACTTCTAACGGATCGAGCGCCAGAGCCACCCGCATTTCCCGAAGCGCGTCGTCCAGATGCCCCTGCACTTCCAGTGAATGGGCGTACCAGTGATGCAAATACCCGGAACCCGGATTCAATTGCATGGCTCTCTGAAACTCGCGCCGCGCGCTTGCGCCGTCCCACTCGTAATCGAGCTTTACGATGCCCAGCGAAGTGTGGGCCTCGCCCAAATTGTTGTCCAAGGCCACGGCTTTTTCGGCGAACTCCTTGGCCTTCGGCATCACCAGTTTGGGCGGCAGCATCATGTGCTCGGCCTGGTAAGCGTACGTGTCCGCCAATCCGGAGTAAGCCAGCGCGAATTTCGGATCGTTCTGGATCGCGTGCTGGTAGCGCTCCTGTGCTTTCATCAGCGAATCCGGCAGGCCCTGATTGAAGAAGTACCGGCCTTCTTGAAATTGGTTGTAAGCTTCCAGATTCAGCGTGTCTTCGCGCTGCGGAACCCGGCCTGCGCGCAACTGATCCGCGATGGCTTGCGAAATTTCCCGCTGTACGCCGAAAATATCCTGCAACTGGCGGTCGAAAGTTCGCGACCACAGATGCGTGCCGTCGGAAACGCGGTTGAGCTGCGCGGTGATGCGTAGCTGATCCCCCGCTTTGCGCACGCTGCCCTCCAGCACCGCGCTTACATTCAACTGCTGGCCGATCTGCCGGACGTCGTTCGCTTTTCCTTTGAAGGCGAACGCGGATGTGCGCGCCACCACGCGCAGATCGGGCACGCGGCTCAGCGCATCGATGATCTCTTCGGTGAGGCCGTCGCTGAAGTATTCCTGATCTTTTTGCGGGCTCAGATCGAGAAACGGCAGAACCACCACCGAGGAGAGTGTGCCGGCCGCTGGTTTCCGGAATGTGTCCCTCAAGAGCCATCCAGCGGCCAGGGCAACCGCGATTCCACTTGCGAGCAAGATCCAGGGAGCGCTCCGGCGTGCAGGCGGGGCGCTTTCTTCCACCCCTACTGGGGCAGGTACGCCGGCAACGGTTTTCCGCGCTTGCCGCCAAGCATCCAGCTCCGCCCGGAACGCATACACGGACCCTTGTCTGGAATGCTGGTGCCGATGAACCGGCAGCCCTTCGTTTTTCTCCCAGCCTTGCACGGTCCGGACCTCGCGGCCCAGGTAGGCGGCGATCTCTTTCCAGGAATCCAGCCGGTCGTCGCCCGGCCGCGAACCGGATACCGGGATGGGTCGCAAGGATTCGGACATCGGTTTTCGGGAAATCCCAGTATAACCCGGCACGCAAAAGCGCGAAATCCCTTGCATTTCGTGCTGTTTCGCTTGAACCGAGGGCGCGGAAAGCGAACACTGGAACACATGCGGCCGAACGTTGAAAGCAGCCGCACCAAGGAGAAGAAAAAGTGAAACGTCATCTAACTAGCAAGCTCGCTTTGGGCGCTTTCGCGCTCGGTACGGCGTTGACCGCAAGCGCGAGCGCTCAGTGCGGACCCTCGCGGCTTTTCCGGCCCATGGCTGTGACGCCGCAGGCGAAAATCAATCCCGAAAGGGAAGCCCAGCAGTTTCAGCCTCCGCAGCAATCGCCCCAACCAATCCCGATCCCGAGCATCGTCGGCTTGTGGAAAGTCACTTACGTGTCCGACGGACAAACCGTCGACGTGGGCTTTGATCAGTGGAACCCCGGCGGCGGCGAGATTCTAAACGATACACCACCGCCCGCGTCTGGCAACGTGTGCCTGGGCGTTTGGGTTCAAGTGGGACAACTGAGCTATAAGCTGAAGCACCCTTCGTGGACTTTCGATAACGCGGGCAATCTGACCGGGACCGCGATCATCCGCGAACAGCCCGTCATCGATACGCACGGCAACACCTTCAAGGGACCATTTACTTTTGACGTGTACGATCTGAACGGCAACTTGCTGGAGCACGCCGCCGGCATTGTCACGGGCGAGCGTATTACCGTCGACTGAGTCGGGCAAGCGAGACGCTTGCCTCAAAACTATTCGATCTGAATCGACTCCACCTGGATCACGTCTTCCTTGACCGTCCCGGTGACTTTGGCCTTGAGATCTTTCTCTTTGCTGGTGGCCTTGATGGCCGCCAGCGCCTTCACGTTGCCGCGCTCATCGAACTTGATGAATTTGCCGTCGGCCAGCACAATGCCGAAGCCGCTCTTGGCGCAACTGATGGCGCAATCCTTGGTATGACTGGCCAGATCGTTCTTCTTGCACATTACATCCACCACCGTGCCGGACCAGGTTTCGGCCAGGCCGAGAGCGGAAGTCGCGAGCAAAGCGCCGATCAGTTTCTTCATGACAATGAGCTCCTTGGGACCAGTGTGCCACAGCTTTGCTGGCAAATTTGGAGGGGTCTGGTAAAATGTCGATTTAGAGTACGAATGCCCCTTGATTCAAACAGCCGGCCTGATTATACTGGCTCTTTTCACGGCGAAATGCTCGGCTTACAAACGCGAGAAGATTTCGATCCGCTAGCCCCACAACGTGAGGCCGCGATGTTCTACGGCTTGTTTCTGCGAGGTCATTCGGCCGAGACGTTGCGCCGCGATATCGATGTTCCGAAACCGCTTTTGCAAAAGTGGCTCAACGCGCGCCGCTACGAAACCGGGTTCCGCAATTCACTCAAGCGCGTGTATCAGTACCGCAAGCAGGTTCTGGCGATTTTCGACGAATTGGTGCTGAACGAAAAGAATCGTCCCCGCTTACAATAGCGTTACAAATCGCTCCTTCCGTTCCCACTACACTGGATAAAGATGAAACACACTCACTCGCCGTCTGTCCCTGTTGCTGACGCTTCCGAAACTTCGAAGTCCGACATTCTCTCGAACCCCACACGGCCGTTCGATCCGATCGGCGCATCCAGCGCCACCGAGATTCTTACGCGGATGCAAGGCACCGCGTTCCAAGGCAAGCAGCTTGGCCTGGCGTTCGAAGTATGGAAAAAGATGCTGGGAGATCGGTGCACCATCATGATGGGTATGTCGGGCGCGATGGTTCCGGCAGGCATGCGTCGATTAGTGGTGCGGATGATTGAGAACCGCTTGATCGATTGCCTGGTTTCCACCGGCGCCAATTTTTTCCACGATCTGCATGAGACGCTCGGCCATTTTCATTACCAGGGATCGGCATCCACCGACGATGTGCTGCTGGCGGAAAACTTAATCGACCGCATGTACGACGTGTTGGCCGACGAAGAAAAATTTCGCGAGCACGACCAGTGGATCGGCCGCTTCGCAGCGACGCTGGATCAGACGCGTCCGTACACCACGCGCGAGTTTTTGAATTTGCTCGGCAAGGAACTGGGCAAGCATTGCAAGGAAGATGGCATCGTGTCGGCTGCGGCGAAAGCCGGAATCCCGCTGTATTGCCCGGCCATCGCCGACAGCTCCATCGGAATCGGTATCGCGGCGAATCGCTATGAGGGTGGCAACAAATTCACATTCGACGTCATCGGCGACGTTGTGGAAACGGCGTGCATCGTGGCGGAATCCAAAGCCACCGGCGTAATCTATTTCGGCGGTGGTACGCCCAAGAATTTCGTGCAACAGACGGAAGTCACCGCGATCATCATGAACACAGGCGTCACCGGACACAAATACGCGGTGCAGTGCGTGACGGATGCGCCGCATTGGGGCGGGCTTTCCGGATGCACGTTTGAAGAAGCGCAGAGCTGGGGCAAGATCGCCAAAGACGCGTCCATGGTGACCTGCCATTCGGACTCCACCATCGCCATGCCGATTCTGGTCTCGGCTTTACTGGAACATAAAGACGTGGTCGCCAATCGCCATCGTCCGAGTTTCAAGATGGGCCGCGAACTCGAAATCTCCGCATGAGCGGTCTGAAGATTCCTATCTACCAGGTGGATGCGTTCGCCAGCCGGGTGTTTTCCGGGAATCCAGCCGCGGTTTGCTCGCTCGAAGAGTGGCTTTCGGAAGAGCAGATGCGGAACATCGCGGCGGAGAACAATCTGCCGATGACCGCGTTCTTTGTGCCGAATCAGCACGGCTACGCGATCCGCTGGTTTACGGCGGAAGTGGAAGTGCCTCTCTGCGGCCATGCGACGCTGGCTTCCGCACTCATCATTTTCGAAGAGTTGACGCCGGGCGCGAAGTCCGTCCGATTCGAATCGAAGGGCGGACCGATCGTGGTCACTCGCGACGGCGATCTGCTCTCGCTCGATTTTCCATCCAAGCCGGCGGTGGCCTGCGAATTGTCCGCCGAACTGGCGATGATTCTTCAGAGCCACCCGCAAGCCCTGTTCAAGGCGCGCGATTACATGGCGCTCTACGCATCCGAAGACGAAATCAAAAGAATAACGCCGGATCTCGAGGCGCTCAAAAAAAGGAGCGACACTTTTGGTCTCATCGTAACCGCGCCGGGCAAGGAAGTTGATACCAAAAGTGTCGCTCCTTTTTTTGAGCGCCTCGAGATCCGGCGTTATTCTTTTGATTTCGTCTTCGGATG
>DATGIH010000517.1:0-7314 GCA_035295865.1 Bryobacteraceae bacterium | reverse complement strand
AAATGTTCATGCAGGTCCGGAACAAAGTGGTGTCGGCGTATCAGGAAGTCATGCGGATGCAGGTCTGATCGGCCGATAGCTTCTCGTTAATCCATGGATCAAGTGAAGAAACTTCTGCAATCCCTGAGCGCTACACAGCGTATCACCATCCTGGTGTGCGCAGTGGCCGTAGCCGCGGGCGTCATGTGGTTTTCGCGCTTTCAACAGGACGCCGGAATGCGCCCTCTCTACACCGGATTGTCCGCCGAAGACGCCAGCGCAATGGTCGCAAAGCTTCGTGAAAACGGCGTCGTCTATAAAGTCGGAGAAAACGGAACCAGCCTGATGGTGCCGGAAGCCCGTGTTGCCGAACTGCGTCTCGAAATGGCCGGCATCGGACTTCCCAAAACCGGCCGCATCGGCTTCGAAATCTTCGACAAAACGAATTTCGGAATTACCGATTTCGCCGAGCACGTCAACTACCGCCGCGCCGTGGAAGGCGAGCTGGAACGTTCCGTCATGGCGCTCGCCGAAGTTCAGCAAGCCCGCGTTCACGTGAGTTTGCCTAAGGAATCCGTTTTCACCGAGTCCCGCGAATCCGCCAAAGCCAGCGTTCTGGTGGGCCTCCGGCCCGGCATGCGATTGTCCGCGCAAAACGTTACGGCCATCGCCAACCTGGTTTCAAGCGCCGTGGAGGGCCTCGCGCCTGAATCTGTTTCCGTGGTGGACATGGCCGGCAATCTGCTCAGCCGTCCCCGCCGCGACGGTCCCGCGGATGGCGCCCAAATCAGCGAGGCGGCCCTCGAGTACCGGCAAGCCATCGAACACGACCTGGCGCTCAAGATCAACAACACGCTCGACCCGCTGCTCGGCGCTGACAAATTCCGGACCGGCGTTTCCGCCGACGTGGACATGTCGAGCGGCGAGCAAAGCGAAGAGACGTACGACCCCACCAAGTCCGTCATGGTGAGTTCGCAGAAAAGCGAAGACAGCAGTGGAACCACCCGAGCCTCCTCCGGCGCGGCGGCCCAGGCGGCCGCTCCCGGAACAGCCGCCAATCTCCCGCCAACAACAACGGCGAAACCTGGCGGTGGCGGATCCACTTCCACCAAGCGCAGCGAAAGCATCGCGTATCAATCCAGCCGCGTCACCAAGCACGTCAAGCTTCCGCAGGGCTCAATCAAACGCCTGTCCATCGCCGTCTTAGTCGATCAAGGCGCGAAATGGGAAGGGCAGGGCAAAAATATGCATCGCGTGGTCACGCCGCCCGATACTGCGAAGCTCAAAACCATACAGTCCGTTGTATCCGCGCTCGTCGGATTGAACACGGAACGCGGCGATCAAATCACGGTGGAAGCGCTGCCGTTTGACAGTTCGGTCAACATGGAACTGCCTCCTGGCGAAACGCCGGACGCCGCGAAGCCAAAGGCTCTAACGCCGCTCGAAGCGTTGAAACAGAAACCCATGATTTTGTACGGCTCGGCCGGAGGCGCCGTGTTCGTGATTGGCTTAGTCGTCTTCGCCCTCACGCGCGGCAAGAAGAAGCAAATGCTCCGGGAAATGCCGGAAGTCCTGCCGCCCGCCACTACCCTGGCGAGCTTGCCCGCGGCGGCCGCCGCTCAGCAACAAGCCGGCGCCATTGCGGCAAATGAGACTCCGCGTCCCGCGCTCATGCCGTCCCGAACCGAAGTTCTGCTCAACCAGTTGCAGGAAAGCGGACGCAACAATCCGGAAGCCTGGGCAGGAGTCCTGCGCGGTTGGCTCTCGGAAGAAGAGGCGCACTCATAATCTCTTATGACGGCGAACGAAAATCCACCACTGAAAATCTCCGGCCCGCAAAAGGCCGCCATTTTGTTAGTCGCGCTCGGCGACAAGCTCGGCAGCGAAATCCTGAAGCAGCTCAATGACGAGGAAGTGAAAGCCGTCAGCAAAGCCATCGCGCGGCTAGACAAGATTACGCCCGTCCAAACCGAATACGTTCTCGAAGAGTTTACCCAGGCGACCCGCAGTGGATCGCGCGGCGGTTTCGATCTCGCCAAGAAAATGCTCGCCAACGCATTCGGACCCGAAGGCGCCAAGCGGATTGCCGAACAGCTTCCGAAAGCCGGCGCGCAGGCCAACAAGAGCATCGAGTCTTTGCAAAAAGCCGATCCCCTGCAGCTCAGCCGCTTTATGGAAGGCGAGCATCCCCAAACCATCGCGCTGATCCTGTCGCATCTGTCCTCCACGCAAGCCGCACTGCTCATCGCCAATTTGCCTGCCGAAGTCCGCGCCGATGTCGCGCTCCGCATCGCGCAACTCGACAAAGTTTCGCCGGACGTGGTTGCCCGCGTCTCCATGGTGATCTCGGAAAAACTGAAATCCGTCGGTCAACTCAGAATGGAAGCCCACGGCGGACCCCGCTCCGTCGCCGAAATCCTCAACCGCATGGACTCCGCCATCAGCGACGAAATTCTGGGCAACATGAAAGACGAACAGACCCTGGTGGACGCCATCCGCCATTACATGTTCACGTTTGAGGATTTGATGCTGATCGACCAGACCGCCATGAAGGAAGTGGTCGCTAAAATCGACAAGAAGCTTCTGGTAGTGGCGCTCAAAGGCACCAGCGAACAAATCAAAAATCATTTTCTACAATGCATGTCGCAGCGCGGCGCTGAGATGCTGCGCGAAGACATGGAAGCCACCGGACCCGTTCGCATTCGCGACGTCGAAGCAGCGCAGCAGCAAATCCTCGCTGTGGTACAACAGCTCGAGTCCGAAGGCGTTCTGAGCCTCAAAGGAGGTGGCGGGGATCAGTATGTCGTCTGAGATTCTGATTGGCGACCAACCGGCTGCAGCTCCTGCACTCTGGCGCACCGTATCCTCGGCGCGCACCGAGCGCGCCAACATCGCCCGTCCGGATGCCGCGCGCGAAACCGCCCAACTCATCGAGCAAGCCCGCCGCGAAGCATTCGAGCAAGGCGCTGCCGCCGGACGCCGGGAAGCGGAAGTACAGCTTCTGCCGGCTTTCGAAAAGATGGCTCGGACTCTGGCCGAGCTCGCCCGATTACGCGAATCGCTGCGTGAAGAAACATTGCAGGATCTGGTTCGCCTCGCTACGCTCATCGCTTCGCGCGTGGTGCATCGCGAAGTTGTCATCGATCCCGACGCGCTTGCCGGATTAGTCAAAGCGGCATTTTCCAAGTTGCAGGCGCGCGAAATCAGCCGCGTCCGGATGCATCCCGGTCTTGAAACTTTGGTGCGTAAGTGCTTGGAGCAAGCGGGCGCTCCCAAGAGCCTCGTTTTGACAGTCGATCCATCGCTCCATCCCGGCGAACTGTTCTTCGATACCTCGCAAGGTCTCCTGGATGCCTCGGTCGACACGCAGTTGCGCGAAATCGAGCGCGGCCTGATCGACAAGTTGGGAACATAATGAGCGCTCTCGGCTCGCTAATCGAGCACACTCCCGAAGTCGAGATCCTTCCGTGGGTCGGCGAAGTCACCGAAATGGTCGGATTGCTCATCGCCTCCCGCGGCCCTGTAGTCTCGATCGGCGACTTTTGCGAAATTCGAACCTCCACCGGCCGCTCCATTCGCTCGCAAGTCATCGGATTCCGCAACGAACAGGTTCTTTCGCTCCCCTTGGAAGAAATGGACGGTCTGCAACTCGGCGACCGAGTCATTGCTCGCAAAAGTGAAGCTTTGCTGCGCGTTGGTCCGCAGCTTCTCGGCCGCGTGCTCGATGGATTCGGACGGCCCATTGATGGCGGCCCCGCCATCCACGCTTCCGCAACGTATCCTTTGTATGCCGCCGCTCCCTGTCCTCTCGATCGCGAGCACATCACCGAACCGTTAGTCACCGGAATTCGCGCTATCGACGGATTGCTGCCCTGCGGCAAAGGTCAGCGGGTCGGAATCTTCGGCGGCAGCGGCGTGGGCAAGAGCACTCTGCTCGGCGCGATGTCGCGCCACAATGACGCCGACGTAACGGTAATCGCCTTAGTCGGCGAACGTAACCGCGAAGTCCGCGCCTTTCTTGAAAACGAGCTTGGCCCGCAAGGCCGCGCCCGCTCCGTCGTTGTGGTCGCCACTTCCGACCGTCCAGCCCCGCTCCGCATCCGCGCTTGCTTCGTGGCGCTCGCGGTCGCCGAATATTTCCGCGATCAGGGCAAAAACGTCCTGATGGTGCTCGACTCCGTTACCCGCCTGGCCATGGCCCAGCGCGAAATCGGACTCGCCGCTGGCGAGCCGCCCAGCCAAAAAGGCTACACGCCTTCGGTTTTCGCTTTGCTGCCCAAAATCTTCGAACGCGCCGGCCACTTCAAAAAGGGGTCAATTACCGGGTTCTTTACGGTCTTGGTAGAAGGTGACGATTTCAACGAGCCCATCTGCGACGCCGTGCGCGGCATTCTGGACGGCCACTTCATTCTCTCCCGCGAACTCGGCGCCGCCGGACACTATCCCGCCATCGATATCCGCAATTCGCTTAGCCGGCTGACCTCCCGTGTTGCCTCGCCGCAACAGATTTCCTCCATCCAGAAAATACGCGAAGCCTTGGCGCTCTATCACGATTCGCAGGATCTCATCCAGTTGGGCGCCTACGCCGCTGGAAGCAATCCTAAGTTGGACGCGTGCATCCGCCACCGCCCCGAAATTCTCAACTTCCTGAAACAGGACGCGCACGCGTTTTCCAGCTTCAGCGAAACCCTGGAGCGTCTGGAAAAGCTGGTCGCCCATCTCGGATAGCCGCCCAACAGCATGACGCGCTTTCACTTTCCGCTCGAAAAAGTGCTCCGCTGGCGGACCCTGGAGTTCTCACTGGAACAAGCCAAATTGAAGCGTTTGGGCCAGGAGCAAATTCGCCTGCAAATGCAAGCCGCCGCTCTGGGAGCGGAGAAATCCAAGCTCGCCGGGTCCATCCTGACTTTGCCGGATCCTCGTGGTGAAGATTTGCGCGCCATGGTGGAATATGGAGTCGCCCTCCGCCGCCGCGCGCAGAAGTTAGCCGATTTAACCGCGCGCTCCGAACGCGATCTGGCCGCGCAGAAAAAGAAATACAACGAAGCCAAGCAGCGCGTTCAGTTGCTGGAAGAATTGCGCGACCGCAAACTCACCGAATGGCGCTACCAACAGGCCCAGGAACTGGAAACGCTGGCAGCCGAATCCTATCTAGCCAACTGGAACCGTTAGTGGGGCAGCCAATCTTGGCTGCAGCCGGCTTTTAACCGGCGTTCGCGTCTCTCAACCCCGCAACAACCTTTTCCACGATTCCTGCCCGTCCAAGATCTGCTGAATCCGCACCCCCGTGACGAACTGCACATGCGAGGCATATTCCCGCATCCGGCAGTGTCTCACGTCGCCCATCAGCCGGCAATCGCCGATCTCCACGTTGACAACCGTTCCAGGCGGCAGGTAACGCGTACCCACGAAGGCCAGCCCTCCTTCCGAGACATCCAGAACACGGCCAGTTCCCGGTTCCACGCGAGTACCACGCATAGCGTTGACCTGGAGTGCCAAGTCCGCCGGAAAACGCGAGTGCCTGCGTTGCTTTAACCGGCCCGTTGGCAAGATTGGATTGAGACCGCCCATACGTATCAAATCGGCGAATTCCGCCGAATCTACACTTATTTCGACTCCAGTCTCAATAATCCAAATCGTTCGGGCACATGGTAGCTGTTGTTCATCGTCGGCTGCCAGGTGATCGATGTATGGTTCGACTTCGGGCCTTCGGAAAGATACAGATTCATCCGGAATTCCGCGCCGTTTTGCGGCGGCTTCGAATCGATCGACTTCCATGGAATCCGCAGCGCCGCATACCAAATCTTATTGGCTTTATCGATTCGCGTCGCCACCTTGAATCCGGAATTCCACGTCCAGCCATCCTCCGGATGTTTGCTGTCCCGGTCGATGTCCAGATCCACCCACTCGCTCTGTGGCGAAACCTCAAACTCGCGATATTTTTTGATGTTCTTGAAATCGGCCCCGATGAATATTTCCGCCACGTCCCAGTTCCAAAGTTCGTTTGTCTCCGTCGCCGTCACTGGATTCGGCTTCAGATAAAGCTCCTGGTAGGGACAGGTGTACAGAAGGTAGAGGTTTTCCGCCGTCCATCGCGAACGGACTTCCATCGCGAAACCGGCCGGCTTTCCGAAATTGTTCTTGTCCGCTTTCACCACGCCCGCGCCTTGCCAGAAGGCGGAGTCGGGCTTAGTATCCAAAGCCACGTCGCTCGTTGCGTGCACGCTGATCATCGTCCCATCGGATCCAAAGGACGCCGCCGAAGCGAGCGTGCCCCATAGGCAAATCCTCTTCAAAACATTCATAAGTTGTCGTGTAGTTGCTTACTTCGCGAGTTCCGGAACCTTCTCTTTCACTTTATCCACCTTGGGCATCGCCACGCCCCGGACGTAAGGATTTTCGGGATTCCGGTTGCAGAAATTTTGGTGATGTTCCTCGGCCGGATAAAACGCCTTCAGCTCCACCACCTGCGTCACAATGGGAGCGCGAAAAACCTGGACCTCATTCAATTGCTGGATGTACGCTTCGGCGATTTTCTTCTGTTCCGGATTCGAATAGAAAACCACCGACCGGTACTGCGGCCCAAAATCCGGCCCCTGCCGATTGAGTTGCGTCGGATTGTGCGCGACGTCGAAAAAGACCTTCAGCAACTGTCCATAGGAAATCTTACGGGGATCATAAGTGATCTGCACGGACTCCGCATGCCCAGTCTTGCCGGTACTCACCATCTCGTAATGAGCGGTTGATGCGTCGCCGCCGGAATAACCCGAGACCACTTTCTCTACGCCCTGAATGTGCTGGAACACCGCTTCCATGCACCAGAAACATCCACCCGCCAGCACTGCTGTCTTGTGTTTTCCCGCCGCGTCTTTATCGTCAACCGCCGGATCCGGAAACGTTACCGCGTGCAACAACGAAGCGCTGACAAGTAGAATACTGAGGAGAATTCGCCTTCTCATCGAATAGCCAGTATATCCCCAACCGAACCGCGACCGCGAGGGAGCGCTACCACGAACTGCTCAAGCCAACGCCGACTTATATAATTCCAGCAACTTCCCCCAAGCGCGCTCCGCATCCGGCTTGTTGTACAGCGGCTTGCCATCCCGCATCGGCATGTCCGGAACGCACCAGCCATGCAACGCATCCGAATAAAGCTCCACAACCGCCGGATTCCCCGCAGCCTCGAAAGCCTCCTTCAACTTCACTTTCGCATCCGGCTGTTTCGCGTCATCGTCCGACGCGACGCCAAAATACATGTGCGCCTTGATCTTCGGGGCCAGCAGATGCGGGCTGTCCGGCTTATCCGTCACCAGTCCTCCGCCATGGAACGACGCA
>DATGIH010000516.1:0-6797 GCA_035295865.1 Bryobacteraceae bacterium | reverse complement strand
TACGGTTTCGGATGGTTTCTCGATCCCTATAAAGAACGAGCGCGGATGTGGCATTCCGGCAGTACGGTTGGGTTTCGAACGATCATCGACCGGTTTACAAATGAAAAGTTGACCGTGATTATCCTGTGCAATCGCGCGGATTTGGACGCGACCGCGCTGGGATTGAAAGTGGCCGACGTTTTCGCGCGATAGCCAGAGAAAGGTGCTGGCGGCTGGCAACCAAGAACGAGAAACCAGAACCAGGCACGAGAAACGTGAATGTTATCCTGAAATCAAAATGACCTATGACCTGATTGTGATCGGGAGCGGACCCGGCGGCTACTCGGCGGCTGTCCGCGCCGGCCAGTACGGCTTGAAAACGGCCGTCATCGAAAAAGACAACAAGCTCGGTGGAACTTGCCTGCATGTGGGATGCATTCCTACCAAGGCGCTGCTGCACACCGCGGATGTTTGGGATTATTTTACGCACTCGGCCGACCAAGGCATCCAGTGCGAAAATCCGAAGCTGGATTATCCGAAAGTTCTGGATCGTAAGAACAAGATCGTCGCCAAGCATGCCAAGGGCGTCGAGTTTCTGATGAAGAAGAACAAGGTTGACTGGATCAAGGGATTCGCAACCTTGAAGCCGCGCGGCGCTAATGGCCTGCTGCAGGTGGAAGTGAAGTCCGACGGTGGGTTGCAGACGCTCGAAACCAAAAACGTCATCGTCGCGACAGGCTCCGAGGCTCGTATGCTGCCCGGGTTGAAGCCCGACCAGCGCAACATTCTTACCAACATCGAGATTCTTAATTTGCCGGCGATTCCGAAAACCATGCTGATCATCGGCGCGGGCGCGGTGGGCGTGGAGTTCGCATCCATTTTTAATCGCTTCGGAACGAAAGTGACCGTGCTCGAGATGCTGCCGCGCTTGGTTCCGGTGGAAGATGAAGAAATTTCGAAAGAGCTGGAGCGGCACTTCAAAAAGGCGGGAATCCGCTGCGAAACCGGCGCCAAAGCGGAGAACATCACCAAGACCGACAAGGGCGTGAAGATGTGCGTCGCCATGGCGAACGGCAAGCGCGAGGATATGGAGGCCGAGACGCTGCTGGTGGCCGTGGGACGGCGTCCGATCACGAGCGGTATTGGTCTGGAGAACTTGAAAGTGGAGCTGGATCGCGAGTTTATCAAAGTCGACGAATACCAGCGCACGGGTGAAGCGGGCGTGTACGCGATCGGCGACGTGGTTGCGGGAACGCCGCAGTTGGCACACGTGGCGTCGATGCAGGGAATGGTCGCGGTGGCGCACATGGCCGGAAAGCCCGCGACACCGATTCATCGCAATCGCATTCCCGGATGCACGTACACGGAACCCGGCATTGGAAGCGTGGGACTCACCGAGGCGCAGGCGCGCGCGCAGGGGTTCAAGGTGAAAGTCGGGAAATTTCCGTTCGCCGCCAACAGCAAGGCCAGCATCCTGGGCAAGCACGAAGGATTCGTGAAGGTGATCGCGGACGAAAAGTTCGGTGAGATTCTGGGCGTTCATATCATCGGACCGGAAGCGTTCGAACTGGTGTCGGAAGCGGTCGCGGCGATGGAAGCCGAAGCGACGGTCGAGACTTTGATGAGCACCATCCACGCGCATCCAACCTTGTATGAGGCGATGGGCGAGGCGTTCAATAGCGTCTACGGGCTTGCGATCAATGCGTAATTTCGGATCTGCGTTTATCGGCGTTCATCCGCGGCTGATATTGGAGCTTGCTGATGCGCACGTGTGAGCTGCGCGATCTCGGCCGGCTCAGTTACGCTGAGGCTTTCGCAATGCAGCAGTCGCTGGTGGAGCAGCGCAAGCGCGGCGCGATTCCCGATCAGCTTTTGATCGTGGAGCATCCGCACGTCATCACGCAGGGACGCAATGGACATGCGGAGAATCTCCTCGCCAGCGAAGAAATCCTCGCCCGCGCCGGCATCGCGTTTCATCCGACGGACCGGGGCGGCGACATCACGTATCATGGGCCGGGTCAGATCGTCGGATATCCCATCTTCGATCTGCGAGAATGGAAGCGCGACGTGGTGGCTTACGTTCGAATGGTCGAACAGGCCATGATCGATGCGCTGCAGGAGTTCGAGATCGACGCCCGCAGAGTGGAAGGTTGCACGGGCGTGTGGGTGAACGGAAAAAAGGTGGCTGCGATCGGCATTCATATCAGCCGCTGGGTCACGTCCCACGGGTTTGCGTTGAATCATACAACGGATTTGAGCTATTTCCAATACATCGTGCCATGCGGGTTGACCAAGCCGGTGACTTCCATGCGAGAGCTGGGCTCCAACGCCGGCCGCGAGGAAGTGACTGCCGCGTTGGCGCGAAATTTCGCCCGGCGTTTCGAACTTGAAATGCAGGTTCCTACATTGACGGAGACATTTTCATGACTGATGTTGTAATGCCCCAGATGGGCGAGAGTATCGTCGAAGGCACGCTCACCAAGTGGCTGAAGAAAGCCGGAGAACATGTAGAGCGCGATGAGCCGCTATTCGAAATTTCGACTGACAAAGTGGACACCGAAATTCCGGCTCCCGTGGCGGGTGTGTTGAAAGAAGTTCTGGTGGATGAAGGCAAGACCGTCGCCATCAGCACGGTCGTCGGCCGGATTGAGGAAGGCGCTAGCAACGGAGCATCAGCTCCGGCTCCGGCGCAAGCTGCCGCACCTGCGCCCACTCCGGCGAAACCTGCCGCTCCCGCGCCGCAAAAAGAAGCGCCCGCCGCTGCGGACAAAGAACCGTTCGTCGCCGAGCCGAGGCAAGAGCCGGTTGCCAGTTCGGCTGGTCCTTATCCAATTCCGGTGCCAGAGGCGCAACCGGGGGCTGCTTCGCCCGATGGACCGCTTTCGCCGCTTGTGCGCAAGATGGCGCGCGAGTATGGAATCGACCTGCGCCAGGTGAAGGGCACCGGCGCGGGCGGACGCATCAGCAAGCAGGATCTGGAAGCATACATGTCGGCGCAAGGCGCGAAGACCATGGCGCAATCGTCCACGCCTGCTCCAGCAGCGCAACCGCAGGCTGGCGCGCCCGTTCCCGCCCCTCCTCCTGCCGCCCCGCCGATGCCGCGCGCACAAGCGCCGCAGGCTCGCGTGGAACCGATGAGCATCATGCGCAGCAAGATCGCCGAGCATATGCTGATCAGCAAGCGCACGTCGGCGCACGTCACCACGGTCCACAAAACCGATGTGACGAAGATTGCGAAACTGCGGGACCGCCACAAAGCGGAATTCCAACAGCGCTACGGCTATTCGCTCACGTACCTGCCGTTCGTGATCGCCGCCACCGTGGAAGCGATTCACGAATACCCGATCCTGAACGCGTCCATCGAAGGCTCGAACATCATCTATCACAACGAAATCAACATCGGGATCGCCGTGGCGCTGGAAAACGGATTGATCGTGCCGGTGATCCGCAATGCGGACGAGAAAAACGTTCTCGGTCTGCAGCGTTCTATTGTGGATCTCGCCACTCGCGCGCGTTCGCGCCAGTTGAAAGCCGATGAGGTGCAGGGCGGAACGTTCTCCATCACCAATTTCGGCAGCTTCGGCAGCGTGTTTGCCACGCCGATCATCAACCAGCCGCAGGTCGCGATTTTGGGTGTCGGCGCGGTGGAAAAACAACCGGTCGTGATTGACGATGCCATCGCCATCCGCTCCATGGCTTATCTCGCGCTCACCTTCGATCACAGGCTGATCGATGGCGCGCTGGCCGATCAGTTCACCGGCAAAGTGAAATCGATTCTCGAAAACTGGTCGCGGGAAATTTTGTGATCGAGCAGGAGTTTCTCAAGTTCTCGGCGGACAAGCTCACGCAATTGAGCGGCCGGATTCAGGACTGCGTGGGACGCCTCTCGCACGAGCAAGTCTGGACGCGCGGTCATGAGAGCGAGAATTCCGTTGGGAATCTGGTTCTGCATTTATGCGGGAACGTGGGACAGTGGATCGGCTCAGGCGTCGGCGGCCAGCAAGACACGCGCCAGCGCGACGCCGAATTTGCGGCCCGCGGCGATGTACAGCCCGCGGAACTCAGCGAGCGCTTGAATAAAGCGGTTTCCGCTGCCGCCGCGATCATTCGCGATCTTCCGCCTGCTCGGCTGATGGAAAGCACCACAGTCCAAAAGTACGACGTCACGGTGCTCGAAGCGATTTACCATGTGGTGGAACATTTTTCCCAACACACCGGTCAGATCATTTTCGCGACGAAACTCCTGACGGGCGATGATCTGGGCTATTACAAGCATTTGAACCAGCCGAAACATTTCGAGACCACCCCGTAGTCGCTGCTTTTTGAAACATTCGTCCGCCACAGCCGTCCTCATGAGTGCAGGTTGAGACTTTTGTGAGGACTAAAATGAAAAAACTTTTATCAATAGTGAGCGCGATGGCGCTGGCGGCGGGGATGACTGCCTTCGCACAGGATACGGCGAAGGACGATATGAAGAAGGCCGGTAAAGACGTAAAGAAGGCCGGCAAGGCCACTGGCGATGCGGCGAAAGACAGCGCGAAAGGCGTGAAGAAGGGAACCAAGAAAGCGGTTAACAAGTCGGCGAACGCAACGGAGAAGGGCGCGAAAAAAGTGAAGGAGAAGACGAAGTCGAATCCGTCATCCTGATTTCGTGGTGGCGACCTTCGTCCCGCCGCGGGTGAATTCGAACTTGACGGTCCAGACTCGCGGCTGATCGGCGGGCGCAAATTTCCAGCGTCGAGCGGCTTTCACGGCAGCTTCTGAAAAATACTGGCTCGACACCGGCGGTTGGATCTTGGCGTTCGCCACGTTGCCTGACGGATCCACTTCGAGGTGCACAATCGCGGTCACTTTCCCGCGAATCGTGTTGCGCGCACGCGGTAGAACATCGGGCATTACTTCTTGCACGATTTCACCCTTCGACCGCGCGAGCTGCGCTGGTTTTGTTTCCTTGCGCTCCACCGGATGAGCAGCCAGTGGCGACGGCTTCGCTGGCGGAGGCTGCACTGGCGCTGATTGCGGGGCCTGCGTGGCTGTTGCAGGCGCGATCGGACTACCGTCGCGATTCCGGATCATAAGCGTCCCTGCGACGACAACCAGCGCACTCGCCAACAGGATCGTGCTCACGGCCGAGGCCGAGAACCGCTTTGACCCAATTGCCGATTGAGTCGATGCTGGTTTCTGGGTTGCGCCGCTGGCGATAGGGATTGGCTTTGTTGGAATGGGCCGGACGCTCGGCATTTTGCCGCCCAGCCGTTGTTCAATTTCCGCGATGGTCCAGCGCTGTTCCCGATCTCGCCGCAACGTGTTGCGCGCAATGTCTCGAAATTCCGCGGGCAACGTCTCGGGCACGAGCGGTTCGCCTTGGGTATTTGAGACCGGTGTCCGCTGCGTCAGAACTTCCACCAGCGTCATCCCGAGTCCCCAGGAATCGTCGGCCGGCATAGCTGAAGGTGTTCCAATTTGTACAATGCGGTCGCTCGATATTTTCAGCCGATTTTCTATCGCCATGAAGTTCGAAGGCTTCAGGTGGCCGTGCACAAATCCATGAGAATGCAGATAGGCGAGAGCGCTGAGTGCGGGCTCCAAAACTTCTTTGGCTTCTTCGGTTGTGAGCGGCCGTTCCGGGATCACCTGCGACAGATCTTCGTCGGCAAATTCCATCACCACGTAGAGCAGTGGAACATTGTTTAACGTCCATGCGCCTCGCTCGAACAGCCGCATCAAGTTTGGATGCGAGAGCTCGGAGGCCAGGCGCCACTGCCGCAAGTGGAATTCAGAAGATTCCGGATCCGCATGGCTGAGCTTGATTGCCGCTTTCCTTGCCGGATCGCCCTCCAGCTCGGTGGCGAACACTGCGTGATTTTCGCCGCCGCCCAAATACTGGCGCAAGGGGAAGCCGTCGATCACTTGGCCTTCGCATTGTTGCCAGAAAACTTTCATAAGCTCCCTCGCCTTGGCTGCTCGGGTTTATTTGCGCACCGACACGGTTTGCTCCCCATCAATGTACCCGATGTACTCGGTGCCTTGCGGAGCGGCCATTCCTTTCGTCTTGGAGTTTTTGGGAGTCTCGAAGGTACGAATTGTCGGTCCCTCGGCGCGGCGCCCGGCCATGGCGCGCACGTTGATTTTCTTTCCATCCACCGCATCCGCTTGCAGAAGCCGGAACGTCAGCTTGCTGCCGCCGCCCATTCCGAGGATTTTCTTCTTGCCGGTTTCACCCGTGACAGCGCCGGTTACGACAGCGCCTTTTGCGATCACGGTGTTGTTATCCACTTGCAGACCGTCCACAACCGTGAAGCGGAGTGGTTGTCCTTCCGGTGCGTCGGAAGGGACGTCGGCCGCGAGAACGATCCGGAAAGGCAGCGCATCGCCAACGGTGACAGGCGTCAATGCTACCGCCGGACGTCGCGCTGCGGCGGCCTTTGGCGTCGTCGACGGTTCCGCGGTTGGCTGCGGCTCGGCTTTCACGGGAGGTAACGGAGGAATCGATGTCACCGGCGCTGGAGCGGCTTGCGACGACGCGGCCGTCGCGCCCGTGGGATTTCGCATGGCTTGAATCACGCTCGCGGGAACTCCCGCTTGGCGCAGCTTGGCGACTTCGTCTTTCGTGATTGTGAAATTGGTCTTCGACGATCGAATTTTCTTGATGATTTCCGGCGCCGGCGTGTTGGCCTGTACCAGCGCGAGAATGCTGTTGTTGTCTAAAGGCGCTTCGGCGGCAGGCGTGGGTTCGCTCGGAACTGGAGCCAGTGGCGGAATCTCGGCGGGGGCCGGGGCGGGCGTCGTCGTGGCCGGAGCAGATGGGGCCGTCTCCG
>DATGIH010000515.1:0-14820 GCA_035295865.1 Bryobacteraceae bacterium | reverse complement strand
CAACCGGCAGCACGTTCGCGGACATTCTGAAAGATGCCGGCAAGCGCCACGACTTCGAAACCGATGTGACGGAACGCGGCGGCTACGGTTCGAGCGATCACACCTCGTTCACCGCCAAACAAGTCCCGGTGCTTTTCTTTTTCTCCGGACTCCACGCCGATTATCACAAACCCAGCGACACCTGGGACAAAATCGACGCGCCCTCCGCGGTTCGCATGCTCGAAATGGTGGCGGATGTAATGGACCATCTGCGTGACGCGCCCGGGCGTCCGAAGTTTGTGCGGGTTTCCGAGCCACAACCGCCTGCCGATCCATCTTCCCCACACACCGGCAAAGTATCCGGCTACGGACCTGACTTCGGCAGCATCCCGGATTTCACCGAGCTTCCTAATGGCGTACGCTTCGCCGACATCCGGCCCGGTTCGCCGGCGGCGAAAGCGGATCTGCGCGCCGGAGACATCCTTACGGAATTCGACGGCAAACCCATCCAAAATCTTTACGATTTTACTTACGCGTTAAGGGCCAAGAAGCCTGGGCAAGAAGTACTTGTAAAGGTACTACGTGGAGGCCAAACAATTGAAGCCAAGGTACTACTGACCGAACGCAAGTAAGATCGCATACTGGGTTCAGATATGACGCCCAGATTATCCTTCGACTCGCAGCCTCCGCAAAACCGGCCGGCCTGCACGCTTCCGCCTTTGATTCTTCATCCGTTCGCGGACGCCTCGGGTCCCGGCAAATTGGTGGAAAGCTCGCGCGCCAGTCTGAAGCTGCAAGGCCTGTTGCCTTCGGGCGAAAGCTCGCGCGAAGACCTGGATCGCGCGCTGTTAGATGGACGTTACTCCGAATTGCGCATGTTGTTTTACGTGGGCAAGGATCTGGCACGCTGGATTGATCAGTGCCTGGAGTTCGCGGAACGGAATCGTCAGTATTTGCCGGCCGGAACTTCGTATCAAAGTTTCGCAGCCATGCTGGTCAAGGATGCACCTGTCAACGTGCAGTCCAAACTGCGCAAGTGGGGAGTCGCGGATTACAAAGCTATCTTCACCCGCGCCCTGGGACTGCAATGCCTCTTTGCAGACGCGCCCAGCCGCGAAGTTCTCTCTGACGAATTTGTGCGCAGCTACTATCGCTACGCCGATCAGATTTTCGCCGTGAAGCAAGGCGAGTGCGATTTCACTCCGGTCGCCTCCGGTAGCTGCTTCTTCGAGCTTTACTCGTCCGGTGAATATTCGCGGATGCTGGAACGGTCCTGGGAAGAATCGACGAACTAATAGCTGCGCAGAATCGGCTCCACGCCGGACGCTTTGATTAGACTCCGCGCTTCCTCGAGCGCGCTTGTGTTGGGAAACGGACCGACCAGAATGCGGTAAATGTTGTCCACGGGACCGGGCGCCACCAGCGGATGCAGACCCTGGCCTTCCAGCGTTTTCAAAAATCCATCGAGCGCCTTTGGACCAAACGCCGCGATCTGAAGATAGCGTTCGCCGGCACGAGGGCTCGCTTCGTGGCGCGTGAAAGTCTTCACCACTCGGAGCTGGGGGCTGGGGGCTCGGGGCTCGGGTTTCTCGGCTTGGGATTTGGGCTTGGGGTTTGGGGATTCGGGTTGCGGGTTCGCCGCTTGAGGCTGGAGGCTCGGGACTTGGGGCTTGGGTTTCTCCACGTCGGCTTGCGGCTTGGGGTTTAGGGCTTCGGGCTTCGGAGCTTCCGGTTTCGATTCCACTTTCGGCGGCGCAACTGGCTTCGGAACTGCTATTGCTGGCGCCTGAACCTGAGTTTGCAGCTGCGCCGCTCGCGCGCTATACACGCGATATCCGACGTACCACCCGGCGAGCAGCAATCCGAGTGTGATCATCACCGCGACCTGCGTAAAAACCTGTTTGCGTAGTTTTGCTGCAGGGTCTGCTGGGGCCGCGGCAGGCGGAGCGGATTTCTGACCTTCTAAATACTCGGCGAGAGGCATACCGGATTCCCCGAATCGGGGCCGACAGCCTTTCATCGGTAGTTTGGCGAACTGACAGGAGGGAATCGGGTGATCGCCTTAGGTCGTAACCCGCTTCAATTTGCGGCCTACAGCGACTGCAATCAGCGCCGCAAGCGGAAGCCACAATTGGCTCCAAATCGGCTCCGGCACTGGCGCTTCCGAAAAACTGAGAATGTCCTGGTTCTGGAAAGAGAAGCGGGTGCCTGCCGTGAATCCCAGGTACGCGTCGTCGCCGCCTTGCAGGTTCAAAGTGGTCGCAAGATCGATCGCTACCGAAAGCACCAGGGCGGAATCCAGATAAACGTCCAGCATTGAGCCGTTGTAGACGATTCCAATGTCATGCACGCCGCTGTCCATGTTCGAGGACAGCGCGGGGACGCCCCCAAATCCAGTCATCCCGAGCGTCGGATTGGTGGTGCAGGGAATCGCCGGCTGATCGGTTGGCACACTTGGGTCGGCCGTCAGTTTCCCATTGATGCAAAAATGATGCGGAACGTTCGGGCCCGTTCCCATGGTGTTCACCGAAATGTAGTTGTTGCTGGGATCTCCGTAGTAATTGGGCGAGTTGTTCTGGTAAGTGTCCAACATCACGGCAACGCTATCCGTGATACCCAGAAAACCCATGCCGCTCGCGCCTTCGCCGATCGCGGAAGTGCCTTGTGCGCTGTTCTGAATCAGGAACGCAATGCCATCGCCGCCGTGACCGTGGTCATCAATGCAACTGCCATTTTGTCCGTTGCCGATGCAGGGATCCGACATCTGAAATTGAAAATTCGCCGTAAAACCTGCCGCGACGTTGTATTGTGTGTTTGTCCAAGCAGCACCAGCCGGAGGGGCTCCAGCGGGATTGGTATCGAAGTTGGGGGTCAAACGCAGTACTGTCTGGTTCGAGGCGTTCGTCGTGATTTGCGAAGTCCCTACCAGATCAAGTGAGGTCAGAGGAATGACATCCGCCAACGCCGGGCCGGAAGCGAGCGCCAATCCAAGAAAAAGAACGGCAGTAATGAATGCAAATCTGTTATGCACGTACTAAGTATAAACCCCTATGGCTCCGATCTCTCGTGGTACTTAACGTGCGAAAGTACTAAGAATAAAGTACTACGACTACGAAGGAGCCATCGTGAAACCCTCTTTGTTTCTGGTTGTGTTGGGCATTGCGGCGTTCGATAAAAACGTGGCGCCCGGCCTGGTGACGTCCGACATCGACAATTTCTGGAAGGCTTACGACTCGAGCCGGTTGGGGGGACGCGAAGAGGCGTTCGAGAAACAGTATCTCGCTCCGGGATCGCCCGGCTTGCAGGACTTCCTCAAACTGCGGATCGGCTCCGCGAAAAAGCTGGCAGATGCCGTCAATGAAAAATACCCCAAGTTCTACGCATCGGTGCGGCCGTATACGCTCGAGATCCGGAAACAAACGCCCGCCATCCTGAAATACCTTGCGCGCTATCGCGACCTTTATCCAGATGCTAACTTCCCAACTGTTTATTTCGTGATCGGCCGGCTGACCAGCGGCGGAACAGTCAGCAGCCGAGGGTTGCTGATCGGCGCCGAGGTGAACTCGCTCGGCAACGGCGTCGACACCAGCGAAATCAATCCGTCTTTCGTACACGCCATGGGACCAGTGGAACGAATTTCGCTGATCGTTCTGCACGAGCTCACGCACACGCAGGCGAAGGCGAAAGCATCTCCGAATGTCCCATCGTTGCTGGCACGCTGTGTAGCGGAAGGCGCGCCCGATTTTATGACCGAACTAGTAGCCAATCGGTCCATCAATAGTTATTCCAAAGAGTGGGCCGATCAGCGCAGCGACGAGTTGTTCCATCGGTTCGCCCGAGATATGGCGGACAAACCAAACGACACGAGCAAGTGGCTATACAACTACGACACCTCCGGCGCGGAACCGGCCGATTTGGGTTATTGGATCGGCGCCGAGATTTGCCGGAGTTACTATTCCTCGACGAAGGACAAGGCGAAGGCGATCCACGATATTGTGACGATCGAAAGCGTCGAGGCGATCGTTCGAGGCAGCAAATATGCCTGGCTTCTTGCCCATTGACAACCAGCGCAATCCCGGTTACTATCTAACTAGTCAGACTAGTCCGATATGGAGTCTCAGAGGAATTCACCATGCCCAGCACCAGTACAAAGACCGCTCGAATCCAATGGCAAGTTCAAACGGCAAAAGCCCGGTTTAGCGAAGTGTTCCGGCTGGCCTTAACCGATGGGCCGCAACGGGTTACGCGGCAAGGCAAGGAAGGTGTTGTGATCATTTCCGACGAAGAATACAACCGGCTGGTGGCCAAGTCGCACCAACCAAAAAGCTTGGTTCAATTTTTCCGCGATTCTCCCCTGACCGGCCTGGAACTCAACCTCAAACGCGATAAAGATCCAGGCCGCGATATTGATCTGTGAGCGGCTTCCTGCTCGATACCAACTGCATCTCGGAGTTGGTTCGCCTAAAACCGGAGCGGCGCGTCCTGGATTGGATCGAAGCCGCCGACGAATCCCTGCTTTATCTGAGCGTGCTCACCATGGGCGAAATCCGAAAAGGGATCGCCGAACTTCCGCAGAGCAAACGACGCACCCAACTTGAGACTTGGCTCGAAGTGGATTTACAGGCGCGGTTCGCCGGACGCATCCTTCCCATCGATGGGCCGGTCGCAGATCGTTGGGGCCAATTAGCCGGACATGCCAAGAGCCACGGCAAAATACTCGCCGTGATCGACGGTTTAATCGCGGCCAGCGCGCTCCAGCACAATCTCACGGTGGTCTCGCGAAACACCAGCGATTTCGCCGCCACACACGTGACCGTCCTGAATCCCTGGGAAACGTAGCCCTCCAATTGCGTATATTCTAATTATCGAATATACTAAAGGAGTGTCTGACGCCCTGCGTCAATTCAAAGCCGAGATCTTCCAGGCCCTCGCGCATCCCACCCGAATCGCCATCGTAGAATTGCTGCGCAACGGCCCGATGCCCGCCGGGAAACTGATCGAACGGCTGGGCATCGAACAGGCCAATGCGTCCCAACATCTCGCGGTCCTGCGCTCCAAACAAATTGTGGTGAACCGGAAAGAAGGCAACCAGGTTTTTTACAGCCTGCGCAATCCGATCCTGAGCGAGGTTTTGGATCTGATGCGGCGCTACTTCCAAGAGCACATCTCAGGAACGCTGGCAACCTTCGGCGAGATGAAAAAAGAGGCCAAGCGGTGAACGCGCCTTCCAAGTCGCTTGATCGGTGGCTTCCGAAACTCGTCCTCTCGCTCCGTCATTACAGTTTGAAGTTCTTCATCGCCGACTTGATCGCCGGAATCACTGTCGGATTAGTCGCGCTGCCCTTGGCGATGGCGTTTGGAATCGCCTCCGGCGTCACGCCGCAGGCCGGCATTTATACCGCAGTCGTCGCGGGGTTTTTAATTTCCGCGCTCGGCGGGTCGCGCGCTCAGATCGGCGGGCCCACAGGCGCATTCGTTGTCATTGTGGCAGGCATCATCGCACGCTTCGGTTTATCCGGCTTGTTCATGGTCACCATGATGGCCGGCGTCATCCTGATCGTGATGGGTGCCACCGGCTTTGGAACCGCCGTCCGCTTCATTCCCCGCCCCGTGACCATCGGATTCACCAACGGCATCGCAGTACTCATCGCCTCCACGCAGATTCGCGATTTTTTCGGCCTGCGAGCCGGCGTCATACCAAGCGACTTCGCAGGCCGCATGCGTACGCTGCTCGATCACTGGACTTCGTTCGATACGACCACAGCAATCGTCGGGAGCTGCTCCTTGGCCGCCATTCTCTTATGGCGATTTGTCACGAAACGAATTCCAGGATCCATCATCGCTTTGCTCGCGGCCACCGCAGCCGTGATGATCTTCAAGCTGCCGATCGACACCATCGGCTCCAAGTTCGGCGGAATTCCGGGCGGCCTGCCTTCCATTCATGTTCCCGTCTTCCGCGCCGATCTGATCTTGCCCCTGCTGCCTTCCGCCTTGACCGTGGCGCTGCTCGCCGCGGTGGAGAGCCTGCTCTCCGCAGTGGTTGCCGATGGCATGAGCGGCGACAAACACAATTCCAATGTCGAGCTCATGGCCCAAGGCGTGGCAAACGTGATTACGCCGCTGGTAGGCGGAATTCCAGCAACAGGTGCCATCGCACGCACCGCGACCAACGTCCGTTCGGGCGCAAAGACACCGGTAGCCGGAGTAGTCCATGCCCTGACGTTAGCCGCGATTCTTTTGATTGCCGCCCCGCTTGCCAAATTCATTCCTCTCGCCACGCTTGCGGCCGTGCTATTCGTCGTTGCTTACAACATGGGTGAGTGGCGAGAGATCGGCGCGATTCTCAAGTTGAGCGCGGCCGATATCGCTGTCTGGGCCGCGACGTTCGCGCTCACGGTTCTGGCGGACCTTACCGTGGCCGTCGAAGTTGGAATGTCGCTGGCCGCGCTGCTCTATATCTATCGGATTTCACAAACAACAACCGTGGCTCGCGTGACGCCGGAATATCTCGAAAGCGGCCGTGCTCACATCCTGCAAGACAAAGAGATCCCGCCTTACGTCAGCATCCTGCGAATTCATGGCCCATTTCTGTTCGGAACAACCGACAAGCTGGCCGACGAGACGGAGGATCTGGAACAATTTCCTTCCGTTGTCATCCTGCGAGTGCGCAACATGACCGCCATCGACGCCACAGGGCTGCATGCCCTCGAAGTATTCTCAGACCGCTTGCGGAAAACCGGCCGCACCTTGCTGCTCTGCGGTGCGCGCGAGCAGCCCGCGCAAATGTTGGAACAAGCTGAATTCGTCCATCACGTAGGCAGAGAAAATATCCTTCCGCACGTGCAGGCGGCCTTGAACCGGGCACGCGAGTTGGAACTTCAATCAAACTCCGCCCACATAATGGTGTGATCGGAGGCTCCCGCGACTTTCCGCGCTTCCAAATCGATTTCGGCCGTCTTACATCGCTCCGCCAGCGATCCCGTCGCTAGAATGTGATCGATGCGCCAGCCGAAATTCCGTTGAAAGGCGTTCCGGAAAAAATCCCAGTAGGTATATTCCACCGCGTCCGGATGCAGCTTGCGGAAGACATCCACAAATCCCCACGCGACCGTCTCTTTATACGCGTTGCGCGCATCAATGTGGAAATCCGGATCGTTCCCGCGCTTATCCGGATGATAAACATCAATCGGCTCGGGCGCTACGTTCAGATCGCCGAGCCAGATCGCGGGCTTCCCGGCATCCAACGCTCCCTCAAAATAAGCGCGTAGCCGTTTGAACCAGGCGAGCTTGTGCGCATATTTTTCTGACGAGATCGAATAACCTTGCGGAACATAGGTGTTGACGATCGGAATTCCTGCGACCACCGTCTGGATGATCCGGAAATCTTCGTTATCCTCGCCTTCATGCAAACCGTGAACGACTTTTTCCGGAGCAGTCCGAGTCAGCGTAGCAACACCGTTATACGCCTTCATCCCTCGGAACGAGGCGTGATATCCGGCATCACGAAACGCATCCACCGGGAACTCGTGATCCTGGATTTTGGTTTCCTGCAGGCACATCACATCCGGCTGGTGACGGCCGATCCAATCCAGCACGATCGGCAGCCGGCGCCGGATGGAATTCACATTGTAGGTGGCGATTCTCATCGGAGCAATCGCCAATCAGCTCCGATTCCCCGCCACTCGGGAAGCTCTGGCGGCGACGCTTCCATAGCCTCTTCGAGCAGCTTCCAATCGCAATTCGTTCGCCAGCCGCTGCGCCTCGGCTTTCCTCCCCGAGGATGCGGCTTGTTCGGCGTGCGCCAGGCGAATCTCGAAGTCGAGCTCGATATAACCGGCCTTGCGCGCTTCCGCTGCGAGACCCATCAGACTGTCCGAATTTTGGCCAGCCGTTCTGGCCGCAAGTTCAGCAAAGCGCGCGTCCAGTTTTGAGAAGGTCCGGGCGCCGGTTTGCGGGATCGCCATCGCACGAACCGCCACAGCATACGCCTCATCCGCTTGGCCCAGCCGGAGTAAAGTCAAAGCCAACACCGAGTCGGCCTCCACTTCGAACCAGGCGGCCTGCGTGGCCTTGGCACGGTTCGCGGCAGCCCGGGCATGTGGCACTGCTTGCGCGTAGTCGGATGCTTGGCGCAACAATCTCGCCTGGGCCAGCGCGAACGACAAGTCGTCATCGGTGGCGCGCGAATCGGCGGCGGCAGCGGTGCGCAATACGGATTGCGCCGCGTTGCTTTCCCCGGTAGTCGACAATGCGGAAGCCAAAGCGAGGCCGGTTTCGAAGCGCGCCAAAGTCCGGCCGGATTGCGCAGCCAACGCCACCGCCTTTTTCCCCAACACAACCGCATTGCGCGGATCGCCGCCGATCTGATCCAACTGCGCCAGCTCCGTCAACGCGAAAGCTTCCGACTCAATCTGGTGCGACGCGCGCGCTTCAGCCAGCGCGAACGTTGCCTGCTCCCTGGCCTCACCCAATTTCCCAGCGTAAATCAGAACACGGGCGTAGTTATTGCGCGTCAATGCCGTGTTCATGCGAATCTCCGTCAGCAGACGCAGCGCTTCTTGAAAATTGAGATTGGCGGCATCCAAATCTCCTATCCCAAGATGGAGCAGCCCCAGCCCGTTCAGTTCGTTCGGCTGTTCCGCTAAATTGCCGCTCTGCCGCGCGGCCAGGAGCGCCTGGTTGTACGACGCCTCCGCTTCTCGCATCCGTCCTGCCACCAGAGCGCGATTCCCTTCCATGCGCAGCGAATGCGCCACGCACATCCAATCGTGCAACTCCGAGCAAAGCGCCCGGGCTTCTTCTGCCACCGGGGCGGCCTTGCGATCCCCGGTCGAATACATTGCGCTCGCTTGCAGCATCCGCGCGCGTGCATACACATCGCGCATCTGCCGCCGCTTGGCCTTTTCCGCCGCTTGCTCTGCAAGGCGCGCGATGCGTCCGAAATCCGAGAAAGTGGCGCCCGCCGTTTGCGCATCAAGAAGATCCACCTGCGGATCGTCTTTCAGTGCCGGCAGCGAGCGTAGCCGCGCTATCACGCGCTTTGCTTCCTCCGCCTTGCCCGACTGCCAGTACGCATTGAGAAGCGCAGAGGCATCCGGAATGCTTTCCGGAACGAGATTCCAAATGGACGCGTAAATCTCCGCTGCCCTTGGCCAATTGTGCGTCGTCAGCCGGTATCGCCCTTCAATGGCTAAGCGGTCGAGCTCATCCAGCGACGCCGACAGATCAAACGCCCGCTTCGCCGTATCCACCGCGTTCTGCTCGTACCCAAGTTCCGACAACGCAGCCGACAGCGCGGAGTAACAGAGTGCGTTCGTCGGATCCGCTTTTACCGCCTCCAGCAGCACGTCCTTGGCCTGGATAAAATCCCAGGCGCGCAGCGCCGCAATTCCGCTCGAATACAATTGCATCGCGCGCGCCGAAGATGGCGCGGGAGACGGGCGGCTCCCTGGCGTTGCGCCCATCCCCAATGCCGGACGCACCTGATCCGCCAAGCTCCGCACGATACTGAACGTCTGACCCTCAGCCCCCTCCGCCGAAGCTTTCGCCACCATTTCGCCGCTCCGAAGATCCTGGACGAAAAGGTCCACATGAACGGGCGTTCCTGGCGCGCCGGAAAGCACCGTCACCGCGCCGCCCAGCGCATATTCAACACCCGTGTAGGAACGAATATCGCGCAATGTTTCCGTGGCCGTTCGCCGCACCGGAAGTTCCACTTCCATCCGAGCGGCGTCTTCAGGCGGCATCAGCCGCAGCGCTCCGCTGCCGGGAGCACCGAGCTCGTGATAAAGCATTTCCCCAATGGCCGTCGAAAGCCACGCAGTTTCCTGAGTTCCGGACAAATTTTTGAGTCTTAGAATGACCGCGCTGCGTCGCTTCGCTGAAGCGCTCACTCTTCCGCGGATTCCGTATATCGCAACAGCCACAAGAAGCGCTGCGGCGATCACTGCCACTTTGCGCCAATGAAACCATGACTTAGCGCGGGGCGGCGCGGCGCTCGTTTGCGACTCGGCCATGGGTGCGTCTTTTTGGCTGCCTTCGTCATCTTTGACAACGGGAACCAGCGTGACCGGCGCCACAAACCGATAGCCCACGCCCGTAACCGTCACGATATATTCATGCTGCCCACGCCGTTCGCCCAGCGCCTTGCGCACGGCCGAGATGCATTGGTTCAGGCTGTTCTCTTCAACCGCGGTATGCTCCCACACCACATCCAACAGCTCATTCTTGCCGACAGTCTCGCCGGCCCGCTCCACCAACGCCGTTAACGTCGCGAGCGATTTCGCCGTGAGTGCGACGCGTTCGCCGCCGCGGAGCAGCACGCGCCGAATCGGATCGAGGCAAAACGGACCGAATTGGTACTGGAACTCATAGCCGGATCCCATAGAAAAGACGTAATTTCAGAAAATATCAGACGCTTTCAAAAGACTCTTCAGACGGTAGCGAGTATAACTGATCCTGATAGAAAGAGGAAGAGAACCAATATGAAATCATCCCCCGTTCTGCAAGCGATGGCCACAGCAGCCGTCCTCACCCTTTGTTCCATTTCGAACGCCGCCGCCGACGTCGTTTTTACCGACAACAATTTTAACGATTTCGGCAGCTACACCCAAACATTAGGACCCGTGGTGAACGAAACCGTCACGCCTTCTCAATGCCCGAGTTGTGGCAGCCCCGGCGCTGCGTTACAAATCGTTTTCAATGTCGGCGATACCACCAGCAGTACGGCCACTGGAAGTCTCGGCCTGATCAACCCTGGATTCAGCTACAATCCCGGGACGCAAGGGCCGGCCCAGTCCATTGATGCTTCTATATTCAAAGAGGTGAACCTGACGCCTCCGCCGAACGTCCCCGCCTACAGCTTCAACTACACGTTCGTCCCGCTGATCGAGCAGGATGGGAAGTTTTACTTGTCGGTGATTTCCGGACCGATGCTGAGCTCACCGAACACCACCACCGGGTTCAACACGTTATCGGCTACAGGACTTACTGCCGCCGACTTCAACGAGTACGATTTCGCAACCGGCACGTTGTCTCCGAATCATCCGAATTTTTCCGGCGACGTCATGTCGTTCGGCTTGTTTTCGGGTGTCACTAACATCAGCGGCGGCCCGGCCTTCGGTTTAACTGCTGTGTATCAGGACTACAGCGTCGCTGTCGTGACGCCCGAACCATCCTTGCTTCTGTTGCTGGCAGGAATGCTTCCCGTGTTCGGCGTGATGCAACGCAGGCGCAAGTAAAGCTGATCTCATTTCCGGGATTCCGGCGGCACCAGATTGTTCGCGCGATAGTAAACCACAAGCTGGCCGAAATGCTCCGTGCTATGCTCGATGCCCGTGATCCAGATGTACGAGTTGTGCACCACATGGCGTCCCGTTTCCCAAGCGAACGGTCTGGTCACCTCTAATCCGGAGTCCCCTTGTTGCTGGATCACGGCTGCGCCGCCAGCGACCGCCGCTTCGATCAGTTGCACGATCTCGGGTTTGGTCTTATAAGCCTCGCGCGGTGGATTGTGCGCGTCTTTTCCGAAATCCGGTCCGAGATGAGATCCGGCAACCTTGCTCGCCACGTCATAATCCACGGCCGCGACGTGCAAAAGGTTTTCCGCGAATGTACGTTCATCCTTCTGGACTTTGAAATCGTACTTGTCCTCCGGAAAATCCTTGGCCATTGCGATCAGCTTGCCGCCGATCCGGTTCCACCATTCGAGGATCTCTTCCGCGTGCGTCCGCACCAGACCCGGATCGCGGCTCTGTCCGGCTAGATTCGCGCCCAAAAGCAGCGCTGCGCCCAGCGCGATTCCGAAACATTCCATCTTCAATCCTTTCGCCGGCTGGCCGGTGGAACGATGCCGTTCATGCGCAAATACTCCACCATCTGTCCGTAATGATCGAACGCATGTGCGACAGCGAAGGTGGCGAGGCGCAAGCGAGTGGATTTCGATCCCGGCGGAGGCTGCAACATGTTATCGGCGGTAAGCGTTGCGGCGGCTTTGTGACCCAGCGCGAATGAATCCTTCAGGAATTTCAGAATTTCGGCTTTGGTTTTGATACTCACCGGACCGTCGCCGCCATAAAAGTCCTTCGGAAATTGATCGCCAGTGAGCCCCGACCATAATGCATAATTCGAAGCCGCAATGTGCTTTAGCTGCACCCCGAACGAGCGCACACCCTTGTAGTCGCTGCCTGGGATGTTCAAGCTTTCCGGGGAAAAATTGAACTTACTTTCCGGCATCGCATCGGCGGCGGCGAAAATCTGCTGCTCAATGGCCGTGATATCGCGATCTACCGAGCTGGCGATGCTCGGCGGAGTGTCCGCGCCTTGTCCCAAGAGCGCGATCGTAAAAATCTGCGCCGCCAACAGCGCCGGAAGTCGTTTCGGTTTCATTGAACTTACCCCTTTCGGAGGAAACAGCAAGCGGTATGCGCCACGGTTTCAAAAACGCCCGCGAGCAAGGCGGCCGTGAATGCGGCAGTCATCAGCGCTGCCCGTGCGCGAGAGGTTGGTCGTCGTTGGCCTGCAGCCAGCCGCTCCAGGCGGTGGCTCAAAAAGGACGACGTGGTGGTCTGCAACACGGCCGCTCCTTCCGGAGCTGCTAGTTTCAGCAACGCGGAAATCAGATCGCCGGCGCGGCCTTTTCGAATGACTCGTTCATCGCAGGAAAGCTCCCGATACAAGGCAAGGCGCGATCCTGCGAGCCATAGCAGCGGATGAAACCACAGCACACAAAGCCCGGCCTCGTAAATCAGCCGAGTGAGATTGTCGCGCCTTTTGGCGTGAGTTACTTCATGGAGCAGAACCGCGTAGACTTCTGGTTCGCTCAACAAGCGATCGATTCCATCGGGCAGCGAAATCCGGGTGCGCAGAATTCCCGCGGTTTGAGGACCCTGGTCGTTGCCGCCGAACTGTACCGGGATGCCCTCCGTCACGAATCCGGGGCGCTCTTTCCGGGTAAGGCTGCGCTCGGCGCGAATCCGGCGGTAAAGTCGCACCGCCATGAACGTCGCGCCCGCGAACCATACCACGCCGAGGAGCGAGGACGCCGCAGCGTTCTGAAGAATGTCGTTCACTTCTCCGCCGATGAAACCTAGCGGCCGCGCCCAAGCCAGATGCTGAGCCCACAATCGATCGAGAATCGCGCCCGCCGGTAAAAAGAAATTGATCGCAGTAACCGTCCAGACCCAATATTTCATGCCGGCGCTAACTCGCGGAACCGAGGTTAAAGCCAATGCCGCGAGTGCGACCATCGACGCGAACGTGAGATGGATCGCGGCGTAGTAAAATCCGCGCACGATGGGCTCAGGCATCCTGCTTCCCTTCCCGGTTCCGGCCACGCTTGCCGCCTGCGGCCGCATTTTGCAGCGCTTTTAGATCTTTGAGCGTCAGCGATCCCGTTTCAAGCAGGCTCGAGACCAGCACGCGCGGGGAATCGCCAAACAAATTGAGGAAATCTTTAATCAGCCCGCTCCGGAACTCGCTCTTGTCGATGGCGGGCTCAAACAGTTGCGCGTTGCCGATCTTCTTGACCTTGCGCAGCGCGCCCTTTTGCTCCAGCCGATAGACGAGCGTCTGCACGGTGGTGTAAGCCACGCGTTCCTCCGGCGGCAAACTGTCGAGAATCTCCCGGATTGCCGAGGTGCCTAATTTCCAATACTGTTCCAGGATGCGGGTCTCGGCTTTGGAAAAGCGTGTTCGGTTCATGGTCTCCCGCAGTTTCTCCTACGCTACTCAGCAATGCTACTACAAAGTGCGTTTTTGGTCAAGGCCCGGCGGTCCAATGCGCTATGATTAATTAATTAATCAATCACCCGTGACCAAGAAAATCTCCGCCTTAACCGCCCGCACGCAATTCGGACAGATCATGGACCGTGCCGTCGAACACAACGAGCGGTTTCTGGTGAAGCGGAATGGGGAGCCCGCCGTTCTGATTCTCAGCGTGGCCGATTACATCAAGACCTTCGCGCCTCCGCCGGATTGGCTCGTGGAGTCATGGGAAGACGCCAAACGGAAGGGCTCAGATAAACTAACGATGAAAGAAATCGACGCTGAGATCGCAGCCGCTCGACGGGATCGCCGCTCCCGAAGCGCAAAATCTGCATCCAAGCGTTGATTCGAATTGTGCTCGACACGAACGTCATCGTGTCGGCACTTCTAACGCCGAAGAGCGCTCCTGCTGAAGTACTGATTCTTGCATTATCGCGGAATATATAACTTTGCATCTCGAACCAGGTGCTCGCCCAGTACGACGAAGTGATCCGGCGACCGCACTTGAAGCGTCCGCCGGAAGTCGTCGAGAAAACACTCAACGCAATTCGAAGAGAGGCACATTGGGTCACGCCGACGGGTCATGTGCGCGCGTGTTTAGATGCCGACGACAACATCTTTCTCGAATGCGCCGAGGCCGCTGACGCCCATTATTTGGTCACCGGAAATCTCCGTCACTTTCCCGCCAAGTGGAAAAGGACTCGCGTGACCGGTCCGCGGCAACTGATCGAAATACTGATCGGCGACAATCGTTAACCCACAATTGTCGAGTCGATCTGGCAATCTATTTCTGGTGCGGGGATAGGAGATAGGCGGGATCGAAAGTGCCCCCCTACTGTTTTTCGCTCCGAAACTGGGTCGAAAGTGCCCTGCTTCTGACCGTGGCTAGGTTTTCCCGACAGCCTGCTGGTCCAGGCAGGCGCGGACGTGAACGCCCGAGTCGATGCGCTAGACCACTTCGGCGATACCGCCCTGCTTTACGCCGCAGGTCAAGGAAGCCTAGATATTCTTCAAAGCTTCCTCGCCGGCCTAATGACGTCCGGTGACATCGAATCCCAGGGAACCCCTACTCCGGAG
>DATGIH010000514.1:0-2732 GCA_035295865.1 Bryobacteraceae bacterium | reverse complement strand
GCGATCGGGTTGGTGCGGGAAGCGCCGGGTCCTGGAAACGCGGAGGAAGTCCGGCGGACCATCGAAGCGCAGTTGCGGGAATTGCACGCGCTGGTGGGTTACGATCTTCTGGCTGTTTCCGATTGGAAAGGCCGTGCGCTGGCGGCGGTGCAGTTTCAGGGAAGCGAAGTTCGCGCCGCGTCCCAATTTCCGGATATGTCGCAGGACCCGGCGCTGATGGAATCGGGCGGCGTGTTGTACGAGATGACATCCACGCCGATCGTCATCGGCGGCGAGCAGATTGGCGAACTGCGGCTGGGCAGCAAGTTCGATCTCGCCCGTTATCATCTGGCGGGAGAGACCGCGCTGCTGCGGAATGGCCGGGTGCTGCGGGCGACGCTCCCCGCAAGCGCGTGGCTTGCTGTGGAAGAACAGCTCAAGCAGCGTTGTGCCAAGCTGGACGCGGAATGCGAAATCAATCGCTCCGGCGAGACAGTGCTGGTGCTGCCGATCCATGAAACTCATCTCGGTCCCGGCTATCAGTTGCTGGCGTTCCGTTCGCTGGATCAAGCGGTGAAGGGATTTACCGCGGGATGGATGGGTATTTTGGGAAGGGTCGGCGCGGGCGGTGTGGTTCTGGCTCTGCTGTTCACGGCTGCGACCTCGCGTTCCGTTTCGAAGCCCCTGCGCGATCTGGTGGCGCAGATCGGACAAGGCGAAAAGACCAATGAGTTTCCGGAACGCATCACGACCGGCGACGCAGTGGCGGAGTTGCATTCGCTGGCCGAGACGTTCAACCGTGTTGTGGCTGCCGAGCGGCGATCGCGCGGCGAGTTGAAGGAGGCGAAGATCGCGGCGGAATCCGCGAATCGCGCGAAGACGGAATTTCTAGCCAACATCAGCCACGAGCTGCGTACGCCGATGAACGGTGTGCTGGGTTTGACGGATTTACTGCTCGACACCTCGCTCGATCCGGAGCAACGCGAATACGCCGCGATGGTTCACGGGTCCGCGCAGGCGCTCTTGGTGATCATCAACGACATTTTGGATTTTTCGCATTTGGATGCGGGGAAAATGATCCTGACTCCAGCGCCGTTCGATCTGCGGCAGACCGTGCAGGAAGTGCTGGCGCTGTTCGACGCGGTGGTATCGAAGAAAGGTTTGAAGCTCGATCTTCGCTACCAGGCGGGTGCGCCGTCGATGCTGCTGGGCGATGCGGTGCGGATCCGCCAGGTGATGACAAACCTGGTGGGGAACGCCGTGAAGTTCACTGAGCGCGGCACGATTGATGTGAACGTGGAATGTCCTGGAAGAACCGCTTCGGAAGCTCTGATGAAGGTCGAAGTAAAAGACACCGGAATCGGAATCGCGCCGGGTGATTTGGAACTAATCTTCGAGAAGTTCACGCAAGCCGACGGATCCATGACGCGCCGCTATGGCGGGACCGGCTTGGGCTTGAGCCTGGTGAAGCAGTTGGTTGATTTGATGGGTGGCTCAATCCACGTAAAGAGCGAGCTCGGCCAGGGGTCTACTTTCGCGGTTACCTTCCGTCTGCCGATCGCGGAAGAGCAAGAGATCGCGCCTGTTGCCCCAGAGGCGGATCGAAGTTTGACCGGGGTTTAATATGGCGGCTCGAACTTTCGTTCTGCCGATCGCTTGTGCGTTGGCGGCCATTCCGTCATTCTGCCAAGACGCGAACTTCGGCTTCACCCTTCCAATGACCGTGGGCGCCGGCGGTTTGTACACCGGACGTTTGCAATCCGACGAACCAGGCCGGGCGTTGACCGGCGGGTTCCGCGCGATGTTCTATCCGACGCTGAAGTTGGGATCGCACTGGTTCGCCTACGGAGCGATGCAGGTACGGTTGGCACCGTACTTTTATTACGACGCCTATGATCGGGACCACGAGTTTTACAACAGCGTCATCCAGGCTTTTCTCGGTTATTCGTTCCGCGCCGGACAGGCTTCCGTTGTTTTGAAAGCGGGGCGATTGACCTCGGCATTTGGATCGTTTCCGCCTCGCTATGACGATACGGAGAACGCGCTGCTCGACCAGCCGCTGGAGTACATTTCGCAAGTCCGGGTGAGCGCGAGCCAGCTTCCTTGCGGCGTGAAGGATCTCACATCGCAAGAATACGGTTCGTTGTGGTTTTACTGCGGCGGGCCTCCCGCTTGGACATCCGGCGTCACACCAGTCACGTTGTACGGATTGACTGCGGCCGAGGCCGATTTTTCCGGTTATCATTTCGACGGACGCCTTCAAGTGACTGCCGGATCGCCGGCGAGTCCGCAGAGTTTGACGCGCGCCGGTCAGTACGCGCAGTGGACGGCGGGCGGCGGCTACACCATCGTGCAAGGGTTCCGCGTAGGTGTGTCGGGATATCGTGGGCCTTATCTGGATCCGGTGGTGGCGCCGTTTCTGCCTGCCGGAACATCGGTGCGGAATTTTCCGGCGAGCGCGCTTGGTGTCGACGTGCAATGGGCGCGCGGGCACTGGAGCATGAGCGGGGAATGGCAGCGGTTTTGGTTCGACTCGCCGAATTTCGTGAATCCGTTATCCATCACGGCGGAGTACGCGGAGGTAAAGCGCACGCTTTCGCCGCGCGTTTACCTGGCGGGACGCATCGGCCGGTTGTACACCGGCAGCGTACGCGATAAGAAAGGCATTTCGGCGGACGATTTCGCGCCCAGCGTCGCGACTTATGAGCTAGCGGGAGGATTCTGGTTGAACCGGCGGCAATTGCTCAAAGTCG
>DATGIH010000513.1:0-26241 GCA_035295865.1 Bryobacteraceae bacterium | reverse complement strand
CGCTCAAGGCCGGCGCCAACGACTATTTTTCAAAGCCGTGGGACAACGAAAAGCTGCTGATCGAGATCGATCGCATGATCGCCTCCAGCCGCTTGGAGCGGGAAAACGTCCAGCTCAAGCGCGCGCTCAAGCAGCAGTATGCGTTTCCGAACATTATCGGCAAAAGCGATCGCATGCTGCGGATTCTCGATCTGGTGACGCAAGTCGCGCCCAGCCGCGCAACCATTTTGATCACGGGCGAAACCGGAACCGGCAAGGAATTGATCGCCAAAGCCATTCACGCCAACTCCGCGCGATCCAACCAGCTTTTCGTGCCGGTAAACAGTGGATCGGTTCCAACGGACCTGATGGAATCGGCGCTGTTCGGGCACATTAAGGGATCGTTCACCAGCGCTTTTGCCACGCAGAAGGGGTATTTTGAGATTGCGAATCGGGGAACGATCTTTTTCGATGAGATCGGGACGATCAGCCCGGAAACGCAAGCCAAACTCCTGCGCGTCATTCAGGAACGCGAGTTCATGCCGGTAGGTTCCACCGAAACCATCAAGGTTGACGTGCGCATTATCGCGGCGACCAACGCCGATTTGAAACGGCTGGTGGAGGAAGGGAAGTTCCGTGAGGATCTCTACTATCGGTTGAACGTCATCAATCTGGTGCTGCCTCCGCTGCGCGAGCGCAAAGAAGACATTCCCCGCCTCGTCGAATTCTTTTTCAACAAGTACAGCCGCGACAACGAAAAGTTCCTGGATGCGGAGCGAAAGAGCAGGCTCCATTTCGAGCCGGACGCCATGCAGCTTCTCATGGATTACGGTTGGCCGGGCAACGTTCGCGAATTGGAAAACGCGATTGAGCGATCCGTGGTTCTTGCGTCCGACGCCACGGTTCCAGTGGATGTGCTGCCCGATTCTATCCTGCAGGCTGGCGGCGTGCGGATCCGGCGGGATGAAAGCGGCACGTTGCCATCCGACGCGTCGCTCTTCGAAATCGTGGCCGACTTCGAGCGGCGCAAGATCATCGAGACGCTGGAAACCGTGAACTGGAGTCAGACCGAGGCAGCCGAGAAGCTAAGCATCCCGCTGTCGACGCTCAACCAGAAGATCAAGCGCTTGAACATTGATGTACGGCGCAAGGGCGCCGCGTGACGCACGGCGCGTTCTAACTCGCCACAACCAGTAAAACATCGCGACGAAAACCAACAATACCGGAAGCGCGCGCATCCAGGGAGTGGTGAATGGCTCGGGCAGAACTTTCGCCACGCGCGAGCGGATGGAAAAGAACGATCCGGCTGCGATAAACAGCGCGAAGCACATCCGCCAGAGGTGACGGGCGAGCCGTGCACCGCCGCGCAACGTTCCCGTGCGCATCAAGCGAAGGTCACCGAGCGCCGCCAATCCCAGGACGGTTCCCATAAAGAACATCATGAAGAAGGGAACGCCATTGATCTCGCGCCCAGGCATCGAGAGCGCTTGGAATCCGGCGGCGAAGTTGAAAAGGGTGAGACCTGTAACCACAATTAGCGCAGCCAGATTCAATCGACCCGTCCAAACCGATTTTTGCCGGACTGCGGTGAGCGCCGTCACCACGAAGTAGCATGACATGATGCCGCCCATGACATTTCCGTTCGTCAGGCTTTGCCGCATCGCCAGGATTGTGCCGCTGATCGCCATGGTCAGCATGGCATAGACGAACAGCAGTCCGGCTCGCCGGTGGAGGGTTTGTCCTTTTGAAGCGATGAGCGCCGCAGAGCCGAGAACGATTGCCAATCCGCCGGCGGCGATATGGATTGGAAGGAGCATGATTGAGCTTACGGGCCAGACGTCGGCAAGTTCAACCGGTCAACATAGTAATTTATCTAACATTTACTCGCCTTGACACTGCTCCTTCACATGAAGTATCCTTAGCCTTCGTAATCTGTCATTGGTACTCTCCGGCCTACGGCCCACCGCGTCTGCAGTTTTTCCGGGTCGCGCCGAATTAAAACTAAGGGAGATTCAGTGCCGCATCAGCCTTATTTTGTGCTTGTATTAGCGCACTCGTTGCACGGACGATTGCGCCGGGTACATATCCCGCACAAAGCAATCTACGCCGCTTTCATTCTCGCCCTGATCGGGTGCTTCTCGGTATTCGGGTTTGTATCCAGCTACGCGAGAATGGCCTGGAAGGTGGCTAACTACAATTCGCTTCGACGAGAAGTTGACTCATTGCGCGTTAAATATCAGGAACTTCAGACAGTTAGCAATCAGAAGAACGAGCAGTTAGCGACCCTTGAGACCTTCGCGAGCGAAGTCTCGGTGGCCTATGGACTGAAGCGTAAACCGGAAGCGTCCACGGACGTTTCAAGCGGCGCATTGGCGCCCACCTTCCGCGAGTCGTTGGGCCAGTACAACTTCCTGCAATCGGCTTCCATTTCGAAGCTTTATCGGAACTACCCCAAACAGTGGCAGACCCACATCCAACCCAGCCTTTGGCCGGTGGAAGGCCGGCTAATGAGCGCTTTTGGCGGCCGGACCGATCCGTTCTCCGGTGAAGGCGCGATCCACACGGGCGTCGACCTCTCGGCAGCCCAGGGGACGCCGGTGCATTGCGCTGCGGATGGAATCGTCGTGCATGCCGAGTGGAGTAACGGGTATGGCCGGCTGGTGGTCGTGGATCACGGCAATGGATTGCAAACCTACTACGGTCATCTTTCCCGCTTCGATGTAGTTCCCGGGCAGGAGATCCGGCGGGGGGACGTTCTGGGCCAATCCGGAAGCAGCGGCCGCGTCACTTCACCGCATCTTCATTACGAAGTACGGATGGGCGGTACGCCGGTAAATCCGTATCCATATTTGGCAAAATCGGCGCTATCCCTGCCGAAGCACGGCGCGCGCGATCTACCGTTCTAGCTCGGAACTCGTCGCGTAAACTTGATTTATGGACGACGAGCACGAGTTAACGCGGCGCTGGGTGGAGACCTGGAAAGAAGCTGGGCCGCAACTCGAAGCGATTCGCCGCCGGGAAATCCGCGAAGCTGACAACTTGCAGGTGTTAGCTCTGCTCGAAAGCGCCTTCAATTACGCTCTGCATAGCCTGCCACCGCGCGAATCGTCGGGGATGGTGGAAATGCAGGCCTGGTTCGCCAAACTCCGCCGATGATCGATCTCTTCGAGACGGCTCGGCAACTTCAGCTTTTCTGCGATCAACACGGCTGGCAATCTTGCTTTATCGGAGGCATCGCCGTCCAGCGATGGGGCGAGCCGCGTGTGACACGAGACGTGGATCTCACCTTACTGGCCGGTTTTGGTTCGGAAGACCGTTTTATTGTCCCGTTGCTGGCTGCTTTTCCGGCTCGGATCGAGGAAGCGCTCGAGTTCGCCCGGCGCAACCGTGTGCTTCTGCTGCAGACCAAATCGGGCGTCGGATTGGGCGTATCGCTTGGCGCGCTTCCTTTCGAGGAAAGCATGATCCAGCGCGCCTCAACTTTTAGTTTTGGTCCTGGTCTGGAGATTCGGACCTGTTCAGCGGAGAATTTAATTGTCTTGAAACTCTTCGCATCGCGCCCGCTGGACGTCCGCGACGCTGAGGGGGTGGTTGCCCGCCACGGCGGCGAGATTGATTGGGCGTATATCGAACAGCAGCTTCAGCCCCTCGCGGAGCTAAAGGGTGAGCCCGCCATCCTGGATCATCTTCGCCGCCTTCGCGGCATTTCAGACGCTCGGTAATCTCATTTAGCCCTTGACGGCTATAACACCCACGGATATACTTGTGGCTGTTCGTAATCGAATGTCGAAAACGAATATCGAGCATGATTACGCCGTCGATCGGGAACTGTATTCCGGATTGATCCGGTTGCATGTGTTGCATCATGCGGCTGAAGAACCGATCTTTGGGCTGGGCATGCTGGAAGAGCTGACGCGGCATGGATACCGTATCAGTCCGGGAACGCTGTACCCGCTGCTGCACGGCCTGGAAAAGAAGGGATATCTGCGCGCCACGGAGCGGCGCAGCGGAAAGTCGCTGCGCAAAGTTTATCGGGCGACGCCGCTTGGCAAACAGGCGCTCGCGGCCGCTAAGAGCAAAGTGCGGGAGCTATTCCGCGAGTTGATCGAGGGCAAATGAAGATCGCGGGCTTTGCCTTCTGCTGCGGTGTGGCAATGTTTGGGCAGCCGCTTACCATCAGCCAGGCGGTGGAAAGTGCGCTCAAGAATTATCCGGCGATCCGAGTCTCGCAAGAACAGATCGCGGCTGCTTCTGCTGGGATTCAACTGGCGCGGACATCCTATCTTCCGCGTGTGGACTTGCTGGCGCAAGTAAATCGGGCGACTCGGAACAATGTCTTCGGGTTGCTGCTTCCGCAAAGTGTGATTCCGTCGATGTCTGGTCCGGTGATTGGGTCGAATAACTTTGGAACGGCCTGGGGAAGTGCCGCGGGTGTGCTGGTGTCGTGGGAGCCGTTCGATTTCGGTCTGCGGCGCGCGAACGTTGCCGTGGCTTCGGCTACGCGCTCGGAGGCAGAGGCGACGTTGCAACGCACTCGGTATGACATCGCGGTTGCGACGGCGGACGCATATTTGACGCTAGCGGCGTCCGAAGAAACAGTGACTGCGGCGCAGGCGGGCGTGGATCGCGCGGAGACGGTATTGAAGACTATCCAGGCTCTGGCGAACTCGGGACTCCGGCCAGGAGCGGATGCGTCGCGCGCGCAGGCGGAGCTCGCGGCGGCGCGGACGCAGTGGATTCAGGCGAAGCAATCCAGCGAAATTGCACGCGCGACGATCGCGCAATTCGTGGGCGGCGAGCCGAGCCGGATCACGCTGGCGGGGCCGAAGTTGCGTGAATTGCCGGCAGCGCAGGAGTCCGGGACGGTCAACGTATCGGCGAATCCAATGGTTGGAGAGCAGAACGCCGCTGTGGCGAAGGCCCAGGCAGAACTACGAGCTTTGGAGCGAACCTATTTCCCGCGATTTTCGCTGCAGGGTTCGGCTTACGCGCGGGGCACCGGCGCCGAGACAAACGGGGAGTTACTCGGCGGATTGGATGGGCTGGGGCCGAACATCCAAAACTACGCGCTAGGCTTCACGGTAACGTTTCCAGCGATGGACTTGCCCGCTCTTCAGGCACGCCGCGCGATGCAATCTGCCAACGTTCGGGCCGAGACTGCGCGGTCCGAGCAGATTGTGACCGATCTTAAAGCGAGATGGAATGCCGCGGCGGCACGGCTGCACGGCGCTCGCGAAGTTGCGGCCAACACTCCGGTACAAGTGAGCGCGGCACGTGCCGCGTTGCAACAATCCACGGCGCGCTATCAATCGGGACTTGCGAACATCGACGAAGTTGCGGAAGCGCAGCGATTACTGACGCAAGCGGAAATCGACGACTCGCTCGCGCGCCTCAGCGTGTGGCGGGGGTTGCTTGAAATCGCGACGGTCGCGGGCGACCTGCAGCCTTTTCTCATGGAAGCCAGCCAATGAGGGCGGAGAACGCATGCGACTTGTTCTAGCCGCGCTCAGCCGTCCAATCACGGTGGTGGTTGCGCTGGTGGCGATCGCGCTGTTCGCTTATCTGGCTGTGAAGCGGATGCCGGTGGACATTTTTCCGCAAGTCGGCGAGCCGGCGATTTACGTGGCGCAGCCTTATGGCGGAATGGATCCCGCGCAAATGGAAGGCTACCTGACTTATTACTACGAGTATCACTTCCTCTACATCACAGGAATTTCTCGTGTCGAGAGCAAGAGTATCCAGGGCGCGGCTCTGATGAAGCTGGTTTTTCACGAAGGCACGAACATGGCGCAGGCGATGGCGGAGACAGTGGGCTACGTAAATCGCGCACGGGCGTTCATGCCGCCGGGGACGGTCCCGCCGTTCATTACCCGCTTCGATGCGGGCAGCGTTGCCGTCGGACTGCTCGTGTTCAGCAGCGCGTCGCACACGCAAGGCGAACTGCAGGATTTCGCGCTGAATCGCGTGCGTCCGCTGTTCGCTACGCTGCCGGGAGTTTCGGCGCCGCCGCCGTTTGGTGGGAATCAGCGGACGATCGTGGTGACGCTCGATCCGGATAAGCTGACGCAGTACAAAATCTCGCCCGAGGAAGCGATTGCCGCGGTCAGCAAGGCGAGTCTGGTGATGCCATCCGGCAACATGTGGACCGGCGAGATCAATCGGATCGCGCGCACGAACGCGGCCTTGGGTGGAGACTTAAGCGAACTGTTGAGCACGCCGATCCGGCCGGTGGCCGGGACATCGATTTACCTGCGCGATATCGGAACCATCGAGAACGGCACTGACATCATCACTGCCTACGCGCACGTGAATGGAAAGCGCACCGTGTACATTCCGGTAACCAAGCGCGCTGACGCATCCACTTTGGCGGTGATCAATGCAGTCAAAGCGGCAATTCCGGATTTCAAGAAAGCGGTTCCCGACGATGTCGACGTGAGCTTGCAGTTCGATCAGTCGCCGTTCGTGACAAATTCGTTGCGTGGGCTGATCCAGGAGGGATTGCTGGGCGCGGGACTCACCGGCTTGATGGTGTTAATCTTCCTGCGCGATTGGAGAAGCGCGCTGATCGTGGTGCTGAACATTCCGTTTGCCCTGCTGAGCGCAGTGATTCTCTTGTGGGCCACCGGGCAGACGGTGAACATCATGACGCTGGGCGGATTGGCGCTCGCCGTGGGCGTACTGGTGGACGAGGCTACGGTGGAAATTGAGAACATCCACAGCCAGATGGTCCCCGGAGTTTCGCGGGCGCGCGCGGTGCTGGAAGCATGCCGCCGGACGGCAATCGCGCGATTGCTTTCGATGGTCTGCATTCTCGCGGTGTTCGTGCCGTCCTTCTTCATGATCGGCGTGAGCCGTCAGCTCTTTGTGCCGCTGTCGTTGGCCGTGGCGTTTTCGATGATTGCGTCGTATCTCTTGTCGAGCAGTTTGGTACCGGTGTTTTCCACCTGGATCATGCGAGAAACGCATCGCGGCGAGGCGCAAGAGGGATTCTTTGGGGCGTTGCGCAGAATCTATGAACGATATTTGGGCGCGGTGCTGAAGTTTCGCTGGCCGGTTGCGATCGTTTATCTGGGAGGTGCGTTCTTGCTGATCTGGCTGCTTGCGCCCCGGCTGGGCATGGAACTGTTTCCCGACGCCAACGCTCCGCTGCTGCGCATTCGTTTACGCGCGCCCGCAGGCACCCGGATCGAGGAGACGGAGCGCATCGTGCTGCGCGCTCTCGACCAGATTCAGCAAGTGGCCGGAAGAGAGAACATCGCGCTCACCAGCGATTTTATCGGCGTGGTTCCGGCCAGCTATCCGGTGGATTTGATTCACTTGTTTACCAGCGGTCCGCAGGAGGCGATTATTCAGATTGCGTTGAAACCGGATGCGCCGCGCGGCGAAGCTTTGCGCGAACGAATCCGGGACGCTCTGCAACGGGAGCTGCCGGCATGTCAGGTTTCTTTCGAAGCGGCGGATATCGTTTCACAGGTGATGAGCTTCGGATCGCCGACGCCGGTGGAAGTCGCGGTGCAGGGCGCGAGCCTCGCCGACGATCAGACATACGCCCGCAAGATACAAACGCAGTTGGCCAGGCTGAGCTTCCTGCGTGATCTTCAGTTCGCGCAGGAATCCAATTATCCGACGCTCGATATTCGAATCGACCGGGAACGCGCCGGGCAGTTCGGGCTAACGATGTCGGATGTGGTCCACTCGATTGTGCCGGCGACATCGTCGTCGCGCTTCACCGATCCGAACTACTGGCGCGATCCGAATTCGGGCAACGCGTTTCAGCTTCAGGTGGAACTTCCGCAGAATCGAATGCAGAGTGTCGCTGCCGTAGGGAGCATTCCGGTGATGCGGCCCGGCGAGTCGCAGCCGGAACTGGATCAGATCGCGCAATTGAAGCAGGGAACGATGCCGGGATTGATTGAGCGCTTCAACGGGCAACACATCGTTAGCCTCACTGGGAACATTCACGGACTTACGTTGGGCGAAGCGTCGCCCAGGATCAATGAAGCGCTAGCGGGCGCGGGTGCGGCTCCGAAGGGCGCGAAAATCTTGATGAAGGGACAGATTCCGCCGTTGCTACAGACCGTTTCGGCTCTGCGAACAGGGCTTTTACTCGCCGTGGTGGTGATCTTTTTGTTGCTGTCGGCGAATTTTCAATCGGCGCGGCTCGCGCTGGCCATTGTGTTGACGGTTCCTGCAGTGCTGTGCGGTGTCTTGTTGAGTTTGTGGTTCACGAACACGACGGTCAACATTCAATCGTTCATGGGGGCGATTATGGCGATCGGGATCGCGGTGGCGAATTCCATTTTGCTGGTGACTTTCGCGGAACGGTTCCGCCACGAGAAAAAGCCGGTGCTGGAGGCGGCGCAGGAGGGCGCGTCCAGCCGTCTGCGCGCGATTCTGATGACGGCCGCTGCGATGATTTTTGGAATGCTCCCAATGGCGATCGGTTGGGGCGAAGGCGGTTCGCAGGCGGCGCCGCTGGCACGCGCGGTGATTGGTGGATTGGTGGTTTCGACGTTCGCGACGCTGACCATTGCGCCGTCCATTTATGCAATTCTCCAGGGCAGGGCGAGGGTTGAGTCGCCTTCGCTGAATCCGATGGATCCGGAGAGCCGGTACTATGAAGCGACTTAAGCTGCTAATTCTTGCCGCCGCGTTCGCGCGGATCGCTTGGCCACAGGCCGCCGGTCTGGTTCCTGTGATCGCCAAGCCCATTTCGAAGAACGTCGACCTGCCGGGCGAGATTCTTCCTTACTTGAGTGTTTCGCTGCATGCGAAAATTCCCGGATATGTGGAACGAGTGCTGGTGGATCGCGGCAGCGTGGTGAAAGAGGGAGAGCTGCTGGTGGAACTGAATGCGCCTGAGTTGAAGGCGCAGATTGCGGAAGCGGAGTCGAAGGCAAATGCCGCGGAATCCGAGCGATTGCAGGCAGAAGCGCAGTTGGCAGCGGCGCAATCCACGTCCGAGCGTTTGAAGGAAGCCGCCAAGACGGCCGGTGCCGTGGCCGCCAACGAACTGCTGCAAGCGGAAAAGCAGGTGGACGCGGCGCAGGCGTTGGTGCGTGCCAGAGAATCATCGGTGAAAGCGGCGCAGGCTTCGCTGGACGCGCAGAAGGCTCTCGCGGCATATTTGCAAATCACGGCGCCTTTTGCGGGAGTGGTGACGGATCGGTTGGTGCATCCGGGAGCGCTGGTAGGGGCTGGCGCGGACGTGGTTTTGTTGGTGATCCAGCAAGTATCGCGGCTGCGTTTGGTGGTTCCAGTTCCGGAAGAAGACGTTGGCGGGATTACGCGCGGCGCGAGTGTGACGTTCCGCGCGCCGGCTTATCCGGAAAAGATCTATTCGGGTACCGTGGCTCGGATCTCGCATGAGCTGGACCCGAAGACTCGCACCATGGCGGTGGAACTGGATGTACAGAATCGCGATAATTCGCTCGCGCCGGGGATGTATCCGGCGGTGAAGTGGCCAGTACGGCGCGGGCGTCCGGCGCTGTTTGTTCCGCGCACGAGCGTAGTGACGACCACGGAGCGGACGTTCGTCATTCGCGCGCGAGACGGGCATGCCGAGTGGGTGGATGTGAAGAAGGGCGCAAGCGAGGGCGATTTGGTGGAGGTGACGGGAAAGTTGGCCGAGGGCGACCAGGTGGTCCGGCGCGCGACGGATGAGATCCGGGAAGGCGCAGCGCTACCGAACCGCGACCGCTAGGAAGCGGCGCGATTGGTCGGTGGTTGGAAGAGTTTGGTAGCGCTCCCTCGTGGTCGCGGTTCAGTAACGGTCTCGTATATATGAGATAAGCTGGTAGTTCGCTCAAAGGAGACTTACCGTGAAGACGCTTGCGTTACGGGTAACCGCCATGGGCATTGCAACCATCCTTCTCACAGCCGCGTATTCCCGGATGCACACCCCGGCTGTCATGGCGGAGACTGCAAAGGCCTTTCTCGCATCTTTAGATCCGGAGCAGCGCGCGCGCGCGACGTTCCAATTCGCCGATGACGAGCGCTTAAACTGGCATTACATCCCGAAGGAGCGCAAGGGGCTGCCGTTCAAGGAAATGAATGCGGCGCAAAAACATTTGGCGCATGCATTGTTGAGCGCGGGATTGAGCCAGCGCGGCTACATCAAGGCCGTCAGCATCATGAGCCTGGATGAGATTTTGCGCGTGATGGAAAACGGTACTGGGCCGGTGCGCGATCCGGAGCGCTACTTCTTCAGCGTGTTCGGCGAGCCTTCCGATACCGGAACGTGGGGCTATCGCGTAGAGGGGCATCACGTGAGCCAGAATTTCACCATCGTGAACGGAAAGGTGCAAGTGGCGCCGAGCTTTTTTGGGGCGAATCCGGCGGAAGTGCGGGAAGGTCCGCGCAAGGGCTTGCGCGTTCTCGGGCGCGAGGAGGATTTGGGCCGCGCGTTCATTCAATCGCTGACGCCGGAACAAAAGAAGGTTGCGATTGTGAGCTCGGATCCTCCGGGAGAAATTCTCACAGGTCCGGCGCGCAAAGCAGCGCTTACCGGCCAGCCCAGCGGGATTTCCGCGGCGAAGCTCAATCCGAAGCAGCGTGAGCTGCTGCAGAATCTGCTGGACGAATACTGCAACAATGTTCCGGAAGAAGTGGCGCAGATGCGCGAGGAACAGATCAAAAAGGCGGCCGGGAATTTGTACGTCGCCTGGGCGGGCGGGGAACAGGTTGGGCAACCGCACTACTATCGGATCCAGGCGCCGGCGTTTCTGATCGAGTACGACGATACGCAGAACAACGCGAATCATATCCACACCGTGTGGCGAGATCTGGAAGGCGATTTCGGGTTGGATCTACTGAAAGAACATTATCAGACCAGTCATCGGTAGCCGCTTGCCGAGCCGCCGGACATTTTTGGTTTCGTTCGCCGGAGCCTGCATCGGGCGAAGCTTTGCTCAAACGTTTCCGAGCGAAGTGAAGCGCTACAAGGACGCGGCCACCGAGTTCGACGTCTATCGCCTCACCGATCCAGCACATCAGAGCTGGCTGCCGGCATCTTATGAGAGAGCCGTTTCACGGCGCGATAACTTTCTGATTTACGCGAGCGATCGCGCCGGTTCCGTGCAAGCGTACCGCATGGATGTGAAGAGCGGGCAATCGCACGCGCTGACGCGGGCGAACAATCTGGTGCGTTCGTCGCTCACTCTGGCGCCGGACGAGAAGAACTTCTTTTATCTCGACGGACAGTCCGTGTTTATCTCGAGCCTAAATGGCGGGCATACTCGGCCGGTTCATCGGATCGAAGACGGTTTCGAGTTTGGGCCGGGATTCAGCGTTTCTGAAGACGGGCTGTATGCGGTGCTGGTGGAGCAGAAATCCGGGACCAACCGGCTGCGGCTGATCACATTGCGTTCCGGAACCGCGCAGACGATCGTGGAAACGCCGGATGCGATTTCCGATCCGCTGCCGAGGCCGCGCCGCGCGGGGGTTTTATATCGCAAGGGAAACGAATTATGGTTGGTGAATTATGATGGCCAGCAGAACCGGAAACTGCATATCGCGGCGGGAGGCGCGGGTCCGGCGGTGTGGTCGGGGGATGGGAGAACCGTGCTTTATTTGAATTTTCCGCCCGAGCCAAAGCAATTGAACAGTCTTCGCGAAGCCACGCCGGATACCAATGAGGACCGGTTGGTCGCGACCACGAGCCAGTTCATCAGCTTCGGCGGAAATGCGGATTCGAGCATGTTAGTGGGAGCGAGCGGGAGCAAGGCGTCGCCCTATGTTTTGCTGCTGGTACGCGCCGCCAAGCGAGAGCTGACTTTGTGCGAGCATCGCGCGAGCGATCCGCGCATTGTGGCGCCGATTTTTTCACCGAATAGCCAGCGGATCTTTTTCCAGAGCGATAAGGATGGGAAGCTGGCGATCTATTCGATGGTGGTGGATCGGTTGGTGGAGGAAACGGAAGTGGAAGATAAATAGCCACGGATGGACACGGATAAAATTCTTATCTGTGTGTAGCCGTGTCTATCCGTGGCTGATTAATTCTTTCGCAGGCGCCGCAAATGGATTTCGCAGGACCGCCTGTAACAAGGCCCTCGTATCGTCGGTGCGGGGTTCGCGGAACATCTGCTCGGTTACCCCGCTTTCGATGATTTGGCCGCGCTGCAGGATCGCGATTCTTGAGCAGAGCGATGCTACCGAGAGCAGGTCGTGCGAGATGAAGAGCATGGCCATGTTCATCTGGCGATTCAGGCGGCGGAAGAGTTCCAGGATTTCCGACTGGGTGATGGCATCGAGAGCGCTGGTTGGTTCGTCGGCGATCAGCAGGCGCGGTTTGTGCAGGATGGCCATCGCGATCAACACACGCTGGGCTTGGCCGACGCTGAGCTGGCGCGGGTAGCGATCGAGAAACGCGGGTTCGGCCGGGAGGCTCACCAGGCTGAATAATCCGAGCGCTTCTTCCTTCCAACGCTTGGCTGCGCCGGGATTGTGAGCGCGCCAGGCTTCGGCGAATTGTGTGCCGATTTTGAGCACGGGATTGAGCGATGAAAGCGGGCTTTGCAACACCAGTGCGATTTCTTTGCCGCGGATTTTGCGCATCTCCTTTTCGCGCAGTTTGGCCAGGTCGCGGCCATCGAAAAGGATTTCGCCGCGGAGTTTCGCGCCTTTGTGTTCCAGCAGGCGCAAGAGTGAGAGCGCAATGGTGCTTTTGCCGGATCCGCTTTCGCCGACCAGTCCCAGGATTTCGCCTTGGGCGATTTCGAGCTCAACATCCCGCAGGACTCCCTTTTTATTCGGGTAGTCCACCGTGAGGCGGGCTTTGAGCAGGGCGTTCATCGCTGGCTGAGGTACTTCGTTCCCATCGACAGGCGCTCGACGTTCCAATAGATCTGAGGGCGCAAGTGCGCGGGGGTCACGTTCTTGAGGCTGGTGGATACGGCCGACAGCGCGTCCGGATTGACCAGAAACAGCATGGGAGCTTTTTCCGACACGATCTCCTGAACTTTATCGAACGCGGCTTTGCGCTGCTTTTGATCCGCGGCGCCGGCTTGGGCCTGCATCAGTTTGTCGATCTCGGCTTCCCAGGGTGTGGCCGGCGTTTTCTGTTCCGGATTCCATTGGTGATTCGGTCCTGAGCTGAGCCAGATGTTCATTTGGTCGCTGGGATCGAGATCGACGTTGGTGAAAGCCATCAAGACAGACTCGTAGTTGAAACTGCGGCTGATGCGTTCGATGAGGGAAGGGAAGTCGAGGACAACGATGTTGAGCTGGATCCCGATTTTGGCCAGATCTTGTTGAATGAAAGCGAGCGTTCGCTCATGCAGCTTGTTGCCCGCGTTGGTGATCATCGAGAATTCCACTTTGTGCCCGTCGCGATCGAGGAGCGCGTCGCCGGAGCGATGGAATCCGTCTCGTTGTAAGCGCGCCGTCGCAGCGGTTGGAGAATATGCGTGCGGCTTCAGGGCGGCGTTCAGCCAAAAGCGATTGGATACGGAAACGGGTCCCGCGGAAGGCTGCGCATGGCCTCGATAAACCACGCGGCAGATGTCGGCGCGATTGATGGCCTCCGAGATCGCGCGGCGGAATTCATCCGAGCGGAACCAGCGCTTTTTGTATTCGGGCAAGGGCGCGCTGGCGACCTGATTGAAGAATACGACTTCCCAATCGAGCGACGGGCCCGCGTCCACCACGGAGTGCGGCATCTCCGCGTTCAAGCGGTCATACATTTCCGGATCCAGCTTGTTCACCATGTCCAGTTCGCCACGGCGAAAGCGGAGTAGCTCGAGTTCGCGATTCTGCTGGATGTCCAGGCGCAGGGAATCGAGATAGGGGAGCTGTTTACCGTTCGCGTCGCGCTTCCAGTAATTCGGATTGCGGCGTAGCAGCAAGTATGTACCGGGCTTGTATTCGGCGATCGTGAATGGTCCGAGTACGGCGGATTCTTTGCGCGGCGAATGCGCGGAGAGAATCCCGACGGGATCAAAGCGAGCAGCCAGGCTGGCGACCGGCCCGGGAAAGCGGACCATGACAGAGGATGGGCTAGTGCATTTTGATTCGGTGGGTCCGTCGGCCGAGCGAAAAGCGTCGGATTGCGGCGAATGGACGGCCGGGTCCATTAATTGCTTAATGGTGGAGACGACGTCTTCGCAGGTGAAGGGCGTGCCATCGGAGAATTTGACGTTTTGCCGGAGTTCGAAATCGATGCGGCGGCCGTTTTCCGATACTTTCCACTTCGTTGCCAGTTCGCCCTCGAGTTCCTGGGTGTAGCGATTGAGCCGCACCAGCGCGCCGCCGGTGAGGTATTCGACGGTTTCGGAATTCTCGTCTTCGACCAGGAGCGGATTGAAAGTTTTGGGGTCGCCGCGCAGGGTGAAGCGGAGTTCGTTGGGTGGTTGAGCGCTCAGTGTTATGGCAAATAGGAGCAGCGTGGCGCACGCACTCGTGCGTGCCGTGTTCGCACTTTTGCGAACACGAGATATGGAAGAACCACGTTCAACGCGTTCACACGAGCGTGAACGCGGCACGCACGGGTGCGTACGCCACGTCAGCATGGGATACGCTCCTCGGTTCGTAGCACGATTTGCAGACACGCCACCACCAACACCAACAGAATTACGGGTGCAAGCATCCAGGGGTTTTGGAATATGGCGGTGTAGTTTTCGAGCTCGCGCAGCATCGATCCCCACGATGGGAGGGGTTCGGAAACTCCGAGGCCGAGCAATCCCAAATTCGCCTCGCTCAGGATGAACAACGGGACCGAGATCCAGAATTGGGCGAGAAAGATCGGGCGCAGATTGGGAAGCAAGTGGCGCCAGAAAAGCCGGAAGCCGGAGATGCCAGTCGCCCGCGCTTGCGTCAGAAAATCGGCATTGATGAGCGTTCGCGTTCCGGCGCGGATGATTCTCGCGGGGGTCGCCCAGCCCAGGCATCCGAGCAGCAGGAACGTAATTGCAACGGATGTTACCGGAGACGTATTTAACGGCAGCAAAGCACGCGCTGCCAGCAGCAGAAACAACCACGGCAGCGAGAGAAACAGGTCGATCCCGGAGGTTACGAACCGCTCGAACCCGCCGCCGACGTATCCGGCCAGTCCGCCGATCAACGCCGCAAGCAAAGTGGAAAGCAGGGCCGCGGCGGGAGCCAGCAAAAGCGAAACGCGGGTTCCGTAGAGCAACCGTGCAAAACGATCCCGGCCAAGGTCGTCGGTGCCGAGCGGGAAGCGATGGGATGGCGGAGCGCCGATGGAGTCACGAAACTGTTCGGCGTAGGAGGACGGTGTAATGAATCCAGCCGCCAACGAAGCGAGCGCGACCAGCGCAAGCAAGACCAGGGCGACGGTTTGCGCGACGCGAATTCGTTTGAGGCGGAGCCGAACCTTCATGCGGCCTCCTCGCGGACATCAGGACGCCAAGCTGCCAGTGCGATATCCGCCAGACTATTTGCCACCAACGTCATCAGAGCGATGAGCACCGTGATGTTGACCAAGAGCGGCAGATCGCGGTCCATGGCGGCTTTCCAAGCTAACTGTCCGACGCCCGGGGTGTCGGAGATCACTTCAATCGGAATGGACGCGCCGAACGCGAGGCTAACCGAAATCCCCACCAGCGCGGCGAGCTGCGGCGCGGACGGTGCGAACACGTGCGCGAATAGGATGCGAACACTGCTGAGTCCCTTGGCTTGCGCCGCCAGAACGTGCGGCGATTGATACGTGGCCACCAGCAGATTCTTGGAATAGCGATACACGTGCGGAAAAACAACCAGGGCGATGGCCCAGCGCCCCGGAACGTTCATCCATAAGAAGAGCAGGGCAATCACCGCAGCGGGCAACGCCAGACATGTTCCCGCGAGCAGAGCCGGAGCCAAATTGGAGCCCGGCACGTGCCAACAGGCCGTCAGCAGCGCGAGCGCCAGTCCGACACCGGCGCCGCCCAGAACGCCATAGGCGAGCGACCCGAGTGTCAACGGCAGACGCTCCCGCAACAGCTCGGTTACCGGACGGTTGAGCGATCTGGAAAATCCCAGATCGCCGCGCAGCATTCCCTTGAGATAGCGCGCGTAGAACATCCCGATATTCTTATCGGCATCGTGTTCGGAGCGAATGGCCTGCCGGGAATCCTGACCGAGGCGATTGTCGAGCTCTCGCTCATCGACGCCAAATCCCGGCCCCAGACGTACCAGAGTCGCCCCCAAAAGTCCGCCGATAAGCGCAATCAGAACAATTCGGCGAAGTTGGCGGAACAGGGTGGCAAGCATAACGCCTACCAGGTGCCGGTAGGCTCAAACTCAAAACCGCGCGGCCCCACCAGGCTCATCTTTTCCTTTTGTTTTGCGCTGTACATGCGCCGATCGGCTTCGCTCAGCAGTTGATCGGCATCGGTACCATCTTCGGGGAACAGGGAATGTCCCACGCTGAGCCCAAGCGTCTCGGTGCCGCAAACTTCGCGGCCGGCTTCCGCCGTGATCGCCCGCAGCCGCTGAACTTTCTGCTGTACTTGATCCAGCCGCAATCCTGGCAGCACTAATACAAACTCGTCGCCGCCCATGCGTGCGACATAATCGTACTCGCGGCAGCTTTCTTTCAGCTTCAACGCGACCTTGTGCAGGACCTTGTTGCCCTCCAGGTGTCCGAACTTGTCGTTCACCTGTTTGAAGCCGTTCATGTCGCACACCAGAACCACCAGCGGCGAATTCAGACGCTTGCAGCGCGCCAGTTCTCCATCGAGATGCAGGAACAAGGAACGGGCGTTGGGGAGGCCTGTCATGTAATCCGTGGATGCGGAGCTTTCCGCCTGTTGATACTTGAGAGCATTCTCAATCGACAGCGCGACCTTCGGAACGATCGCGAGCAGAATCCGCAAATGATCCTTGGTGAAGGCGTCGCGTTCGGTGTGATAGAGCGTCAACACGCTCACCGTCCCGTTCATGCCGATCAACGGGACCGACAACGCGCTCCGCATGGTGGTGAACTTGGACTCGTCGTTCAAATAGCCAGGTTCCACCGACGGATTTCCGTTGATGATCGGCTTTTTGTTTTCAGCCACCCAACCGGACAAGCCCTGGCCGAGCGGAATCTCGAGCGCCGAGAATAGCCGGAAGTTTTCTCCGTTCACATATTCGGCGCGCAGCTTGTCATCCCGCATGACATAAATCGCCAGCGAATCGTAGGGAATCATCCGCTTCAAACGAATTGCAAGCAGGGACAGCGTTTCGTTCAAGCTGAGCGAATTTCCCAGATCCTGCGCCAGTTCGAAAAGATTTTGCACTTCCTGGCGAGCGGCTGCGATGGAGTTGAGGAAATCCTTCGGCTTGTCGCCCTGGGTGGTAGACGGGCCTTTGCTCTTTTCAAATCCGGCGGCCGGTTCTAAACCGCGCTCTATCTTGAGATCGGTGGAGAGCTTGGCTTTTTCCACCTGCAGCGATTGCGCCATCTGTTCGAGTTCAATATAGCGGCGATGCAAAACCGTGACGACTTTGGGATCGAAGCTGATGCCGGATTCCGATACAACTTTTTGCATGGCTTCATCCAGAGGAAGCGCCCGGCGATACTGCCGGTCCGATGCCAACGCGTCCAAACAATCCACCGCGGCGAGAATGCGCGCGCCGATCGGAATATCTTCGCCCTTCAAGCCGTCCGGATATCCGGCGCCGTTCCACTTTTCGTGATGCGACCTCACGATTGGGGTCACCGGATAGGGGAAACGCACGCGTTCCAGAATCTCGGCGCCTACCACCGGGTGGATCTTCATCTTTTCGAACTCTTCGCGCGTCAGCTTGCCGGGCTTTGAAATGATGTGTTCGGGAACCGCCAGCTTTCCGATGTCGTGCAACAGCGCGGCCGCGCGCAGCGCTTCCAATTGGGCGTCGTCCAACCCCATGTCCTTGCCGACTTCAATCGCGTACACCTGCACGCGTTGCAAATGGTCATGCGTGGTGTGATCCTTGGCTTCAATCGCGAGAGCCAGCGCCTCAATGGTTCGCAAGTGCAGGGATGCCATCTCTTCGGCGTGCTTTTTGTCGTCTTCGACGCGGCCGAGATAGAGATAGTAAGAGCGGTAGATCAAATAGACCACGGGAACCGCGAGCAGCGCCCAAGCCCAACCTACATAGCGATTGATCGCGCTTGCCGCGCCTGCCAGTCCGGCGCCCAGCAAATAATACGGGAAGGACCAGAAGTAGCTTTCCCGCCAAATTTGCCGCAGGGATTTTTCTTCTGTCAGTGCGATGGCGGCGGCCACCGGGAAGGTGTTCATCACGAAGAACACGGTCGCTGTGACCATCAACGTCAGCGCGGCATCCAGATGACCTTTATGCAGAAGATTCGAATGATATACGGTGCTCGCCGTTGCGATCGCAATCGCGATGCTGCCCACGTTGAACATTACCTGATAAGGCTTGGGACGCTCGCGATGATGCAGCACGCACTGAATGAGCGTGGCGCTGATTCCCATGCATAAGGCTTCGGGCAAACTCAGCTCGACCACACCGAACAGGACGAAGATGAATGTTACCGAGAGAGTTCCAGTGATGGCGGGCAGCGCGACTTTGAGCCGCGACGACATCATCGCCAAACCCATGTAGCAAACGAAGCGGAGCAGGTCCTGCGATTCCCAGCGAATCAGTTCGCTCAGGGTTACGCATGCACCAATCGCGATTACTGCGTAGACGTATATTCTTGCGGCAATCGACATTCAGTTCCTTGTCGCCACGAGCACGAACCACTCGTGAATGCAGATCCCCTGCCATCAGTCTGAATCTGCTATCTGCATGATTTATCGGCCAGTCCGGGACCGAACGATAGCCGGAAAGTAGACAAAATGTCGAGGTGGCACTCTGCTCATGGGACAATCTGTCCCGGCGTCCTGGAGCGAAGGCACTACAGGGGCATCGGGGATTTGCCTATTGGTCCTGAACCCTCCGTACTATGGCGAGCTTTCGTCAAACAGCCGAAAAGTTGTCATAGTGGTTACCGGCTCTCAACAGACATCGTTCCTTGGAATGCCAGCCATAGTGAGCAGCCCGGTGATGCGGAACCTGCTCGAGCTGGTGGAGCGGATTGCGCAAAGCAATGCCGCGGTGCTGATTACCGGCGAAAGTGGCTCCGGGAAAGAACTTATCGCGCGCGCGGTGCATCATTTTTCGCTGCGCGGCTCCAAACCCTGGGTGGATGTGAGCTGCGCCGCGCTGCCGGAAAATCTGGTGGAAAGCGAGCTATTCGGATATGAGAAAGGCGCGTTCAGCGGCGCCGATTCTCCCAAGCCCGGACTGTTCGAATTGGCCAATCACGGAACTTTATTCCTGGATGAAATCGGCGAGCTGGAACCTCGCATGCAAGTAAAACTCCTCAGAGTACTGGACGGCGTGGCGTACTATCGGCTGGGCGGAACGCGGAAAGTAAGCGTAGACGTCCGGGTGGTGGCCGCCACCAACCAGAACCTGGAGCATATGGTCACGACAGGCGATTTTCGCGGCGACCTCTATCATCGGCTGGGTCAGATCTGCCTGCATGTGCCGCCGCTGCGCGAACGGGCAGACGACATTCTTCCGCTCGCCGAGTACTTCCTGCGTCAATCGAATCCGCGCTCGTTTTTTTCGGATTCGGCGCGCGCACAACTGCTCCGCCATTCCTGGCCAGGAAACATCCGCGAACTGCGCAACGCTGTCACCAAGGCGGCAGTCATGACGCGCGACGCTGAAATCCGCGCCGAGGATCTGATGCTGGGCCAAACCGGCCCCGCTAGTATTCAAGGTCTGGCGCAAGCGGTGTCGAATCCGGCGAACTTGGATGGAATGGAAAAGACCACCATTCTCAAAGTGCTGGCGCAGACCAACGGACATCAGCAAAAAGCGGCCGAACTACTCGGGATTTCGCGCCGCACGCTCAGCCGCAAACTGAAGCTTTACGGAAGGGAGGCAGTGCGTGCATCCTGAGAAGGAAGCTTCCCACAAATCCACGATGACCGCCGCCGAACGCCGTTCCGAAAGCCGTCATCCAGCCGATGGGCACTTGAAATTCTCTTTCAACGATCCGTCGCGTCAAGAGGTGACCGGCCGGCTGCTCGACGTGAGCAAGAGCGGATTCCGCGCATCGCACAGCTACGCGGCGCTGCCCACCGGACAAGTTGTCGATTTCCAGCACGTGATTGCCGTAGGACAGGCACGCGTGATGTGGAATCGGATTGAAGAAGACCGGGTTGAGAGTGGCTTCCTTATCATCAAATAGAGATTTCGCTGCGCGAAAACCTCTATTTGGTTCTTCGGTTATTCTGTTGTTCGGTTCTTCGGTTCTCAACTTGAGAGGGTCTTTCATTCCCGCAGATAGGCCGTTGCACAGAACTGAAGAACTGAATAACTGAACAACCGAACAACGCGCGCGCTAACGGACCCGCAAGGCTCTCGCCGGAAAATAGCTTGCGCGGCGTGATCGCGCCCAGTAGTTTCCTGTCGCGCTGCGCGCGCTTCTATCGGTAAAGGTGTACTCGTACAATTCCGCGCGGATGTATTTCGGCGGCGCGTTCGGAAATGGATTTTTCCCTAGCAAGCGCAAAACTTCCGGAGAGCCTTGCAAAATCCGCAGCATGAAATTGCTGAACCATGGGTTGCTTGGGTAATTCGAGAGCGCTGCGAACCACATCTGCCAATCCAGGCGCGGTTGGTACGGCTCGACCCACTTCGGCGACTCTTTCAGATCGCCCGGCTTGTACTTGAATTCGTAATCGAGCCAATTTTCGCCATCGTTCGATCCTTGCACGATAATTTCGGGGCGCGAAGTCGTCATCACCGCGAACAATCCGTAAGTATTGGCGATGCCGAACGGCGCTACCGCGCGGACGATCGCGCTGTCGCCTTCCCGGAACATCCCCCACAGCTCCAATCCGCTGATGATCAGGATCACTACCGCGACAGCAGCCACAAGCGCGTGCGGCGTGCGCACGGTCCGCGCGCGGAGCCGCAGTTTTGTTAGCGCCGCATCGTCGAAGAGAAAAATGCAGAGCGCCATGGTGAGCAGGTTGAAGAAAGTGTAATTCCCGGTGAGGAAGATCATCGATTGCAGGGCTAAGATGCACCATGCGCCGGCGAATCTCCAACGCCTTGGCATGAAAAAGAGAAATGGGATCGGGAGCTCAGTGAACAAGACCACCGCTGTTGAGAAACGCTGAAATCCGAGGGGTAACTGGTTCATATACCAGGCGACCGGCGTTGGCAGCGGCTGCGTCCAGTAATGGAAACTCAGGGCATCCAGACTGCGCCACGCCGGGTCGTGACTCAGCAGCTTCACCGCGCCGGACAAGAAGCTCAGCCGGAACGCCAGCCAGCGGAACAGGTAGACGATCGCTTTGGACGATCCTAAAAAGATCGCGAGAAAACCGGATTCGAGCAGCAGCATGTCCCATTGGAACGAGAGAAAGTCCTGGCCGATGCTGCAGAGCGAGAGATAGAGAACGTACAAAGCCACCAGCGCCACGCGCTCCAGATAGCCCGCAAGCAGCACGAGCGAAATCGCGACGCCGGCCCAGCATGTACCCAACAAAAACGCATCGCTGTGCGCGATCCAGAAAATTCCTGGCGCGATTCGATATCCTTCGAAGCCGTACATTTGGTGAATCGCGTCAAGGTATCTCGATGCTGGCAGAATTCCACGCTCGCCAACCAATCCCGTGATCTGAAGCCCCAGCGACCCGAACGCGATGAAGTAAATTACCGCGAGCATTCGCAAGAAGAGCCACTCGACTCCGCCATATCGCAAAGGTGAGATGTTCTTGCCGAAAGTGAGCCGGGTTAAATGGTAAAAAAGTGTGCGATGCGCGGCGACAAGCCGATAGGCCGCCTCACTAACGGAAGCAAATCCGGGCACGTGCCCATAGGCCCACGCGAAGCAGGACCATCCAGGCGCGTATTGCAAAGTAGTGACCACGGCTTGGGCGCCACGTTGAACCTCGCCATCCGGCAGAATCAACTCGACGGATTGCAAGGACCTTCCGTCTTCGGCCGGGGCATGCTCCACCGTGGTACCGGTGAGCTGAGTCCAGTACCGAATCCAGATCCGGCAGAATTCGCAGTTCCCGTCGAAGATCAGCAGCGGCCGTTCAGACATGCTTTTAATTAGTTTAAGTTGTGATAGACAGGCGGGGTCGCGTCTGATAGGCTTCCATTTTCCATAGTGCACTTGACAAATCTATGGAAGTGATAGAATCAGTTGTAGGTATCGTCGCAACTTTCGACAAAGAGAAGACGTCTACCTGTTGAGTAGAAAAAGACGATGGCTGCTCACGATCAACCAATCATCCCCGGGCCTAACCAACCTCAAGGCGACCCGAACGCGGAGGCGGATCTTCACCTGCAGCGATTACTCGCCGCGGACGAAGAACCGTTCTACCGGACCTTCTGGAAAGACCTGAAAGAGTTCATTCATCCGGCGAAGTTGCCGCCACTCGAGGTAACGTCGAAGCCGGTCCCGGTGAAGGAAATCTGGGGCTTTTACGGGGGCCAGGAGAAGCAGGCAGGCCTGAGCTCGATGCTGATCCACGTTGCAGTGCTGGGGCTGCTCTTCTTGATCGGCACGAACAAGGCTGTGCAACAGGCCGTCAAGGATCAGATCAACATCATCGCGCCCGATCTTTCGCCGTACAAGCCGACGGTAAAGAAAGATCCGATGGGTGGCGGCGGTGGCGGCGGTGATCGTTCTCCAACGCCTCCGAGCAAAGGCAAGCTGCCGCGCTTGGCCGATAAACAATTTGTTCCGCCGATGGCCGTGGTTCACAATCCGGATCCGAAGCTGGTGATGGAACCCACGTTGATCATCCAGCCGGACGCGAACATCCCGAAAGTGAATATGGATGTTTTAGGCGACCCGCTGGCGAAATCCGGAATCGCTTCGAACGGCCCTGGTTCGGGTGGCGGTATCGGTTCGGGACCGGGTGGCGGTGTGGGTTCAGGACGCGGCCCTGGTTATGGTCCAGGGTCCGGTGGAAACATGGGCGGCGGCGCTTATCGCATTGGCGGCGGCGTTTCTCCGCCGAGCGTGATCCAGAAAGTGGAGCCCGAATATTCCGAAGAAGCGCGCAAAGCGAAATTCCAGGGAACCGTGGTGCTCTTTGTCGTTGTCGACGAGAAGGGCAATCCCCGAGATCTGAAAGTGATTCGCCCGCTCGGACTTGGGCTCGATCAAAAAGCGATTGAAGCGGTGGAGAAGTGGAAGTTCCGGCCCGGCATGAAAGACGGGAAACCCGTCGCGGTGCAGGCCACCATCGAAGTCAATTTCCGGCTGCTATAACTCCATTCGCCGCGGATCCACGCGGATAGAATTGCTATTTTGCCTTCTCGGCGCTGAATGTGCCTTTGCCTAGCTGACCGTATTCTGCGGTGCCCTTGATCTTTGCGCCATCCAGCTTGCCTTTGTAAACCACCTTGCCCGCATCTTCGGTTTCGAAGGCCCACTCCACTTCATCACCCTTTACCGACCCGCTGACTTTTGCTTCGCCGAGCGCGCCGGAATAGGAGCCGGTTAAGCGATCGCCTTCCTGCTTCAGGACGAACGTGGCCGTGCCGCTGCCGGCGTCGAGCTCTACGCTGGCGGTCCAAGTACCCGTAAGGTCTGCGGCCGTCAGAGTCAGCGCGCATAAGATCACGGCGAGTGTCACAAGTAAGAGTCGCATGGGCGAAGTATATCAGCAGGGGCTCGGGACTGGGGGCTCGCGACTTGGGAAAACCAAGAACGAGGAACCTGAAACGATGAACGAGAAACGTTTTTGTAGTACGATTGTCAGGGGACCCCAATGCTGGTTGAATTCGAGAAGCGCGGCGACATTTGTATCCTGCGTCTACACGGACGGTTTGCCACCGGGCAGGACTCGGCGTATCTGCGAGCCAAAACCGAAGAGATCAAGAACGCCGGCTACTCGAAAGTGCTGGCCGACTTCAGCCAGGTCTCGTACATCGATTCCACCGGCATCGGTTTTCTGATCGGCATTTACACCAGCATTTTGAAAAACTCCACCGGCCAGTTTGTGCTCGCGAATTTGAATCGCCGGGTGCGCGATGTGCTGGAGCTGACGCGCTTGGCGAACGTCATTCCGATCTATCCGACGGAAAGCGCTGCGCTCGAGGTGTTAGAGGCGGATGAGAAATCCTCCGCCGGCAAGGCTTAAGCGCTACTCGGCGGCGGCCAAGACTTCTTCCGGTTCCGGTTTACCGCGCTTGGCATAGCGAATCCTTCCAGATTTTCCGATCAGATACACGGTTCGTTTCACGATAAGCCCGTTGGCACGGTAGCTGGCGGCCACTTTTTGCCCTTTGTCCGCCAAGAGTGGAAAGGGGAACTTGTGATGCGCGCGAAACTTGGCGTGCTTTTGCTCAGCAGCCGGATTCACGCCGAGTATGATGGTATTCTTCTGCTGGGCTTGGCTCCAGCTATCGCGAAATTCGCAGAGCTGCTTGGTGCAAATCGTCGTCTCGTCCGCCGGATAGAAGACCAAAACAACGTTCTTGCCGGCGAGGCTAGCGAGAGACACAGTGTTCCCATCCTGATCGGGCAGGGAGAACCCGGGCGCCGTTTCACCCACGGGTAGCGGATCGGAAAACAGCCACGAGAACATCACACCAGTCTATTTCATTCGCCGGAGTATGCTGGTATCGATGAAGCAGCTTGCTCTCGAAGCGCTCGATTTCGCAATGCATACCGGCGTCGAGTATGCCGACGTCCGTGTGATCGAAAGCCGCGAGCGCGATCTATCCACCAAGAATGGAAAACCCGGCCAAGTTTCGAGCTCGGAGTCTGCCGGAGCCGGCATACGCGTCCTGGCCGGCGGTTGCTGGGGATTCGCCGCTACCGACGACTTGAGTAAGCCGGGCATCGCATCGGCGGCTTCGCTCGCGGTCGAAATCGCTCGCTCGAGCGCGCTCGCCAAGAAACACGACGTCGTGCTCGTGCCCGAGCAGAAATTCGAAGCCACGTGGGTCTCACTGTGTGAGATCGATCCATTCTCCGTCAGCGTCGACGAACAACTGGCGCTGATGCTTAAAATCGACGCCGAACTACGCCGGACCTCGGGCGTTACTCTCGCGCAGACCAGCATGGCATTCCATCGGGAGCGGCAGATTTTCGTGTCATCGCTCGGTAGCGTCATCGATCAAACCCGCACCACCAGCGGCGCTGGTTACGAAGCCCACAGCTTTCGCGGCGACGAAATCCAGAAGCGCTCCTACCCAAATTCCTTCGGCGGCCAGCATCAACTGAAGGGCTACGAATTGATTCACGAACTGGCGCTGCTCGATCACGCAGGACGCGTGGCGGAAGAATCCGTTGCCTTGCACTCAGCGATGCAGTGCCCGGAAGGGCGCTTTGACCTGATCGTGGATGGTAGCCAGCTCGCGCTTCAGGTGCACGAATCCATCGGACATCCCATCGAACTCGACCGCGTACTTGGATCGGAAGCCAATTATGCCGGCATGAGTTTCCTCACCCTCGACAAGCTAAACCATCTGCGCTATGGTTCGGAGATTGTCAACGCGGTTTGCGATGCGCGGCCGGAACACGGGCCAGGCTTGGGCACCTTTCTCTTCGACGACGAAGGAGTTCCCGCGCAAAGCGCCGACATCATCCGCAATGGCCAATTCGTCGGATACATGACCTCGCGCGAAACGGCCGCCGCTGTCGGCGCCGCGCGCTCCAATGGTACGATGCGCGCCACCGGATGGTCCCGTCAGCCGCTCATACGCATGACGAACGTGAGCCTGGAACCCGGCGCGCAGACGCTCGATCAGGTTTTGGGCGGAGTCAGCCATGCGATTTACATGGAGACCAACCGGAGCTGGTCCATCGACGACAAGCGCTACAACTTCCAGTTCGGATGCGAGATCGCTTGGGAAATTCGTGATGGAAAGCGCGTACGTATGCTGAAGAATCCGACTTACAGCGGCATTACAACGGAGTTTTGGAATTCGTGCGAGGCCATCGCCAATCGGGATCATTGGGTGTTATGGGGAGTTCCGAATTGCGGCAAAGGCCAGCCAGAGCAAGTAATCGGGACCGGGCACGGTGCAAGCCCGGCGCGTTTTCGCGAGGTGAAGATCGGAGCCGCATATGCGGGCTGACGGCACCGCGCCGCTGTTGACTCTAGAGAGAAGCCGCGAATTTTTTGGCGCCATCCAAAAGGCCGCCCTTTCGCGCGGCGTGCGGGATGTGGAAGCCTTGTTTGGAGCCCATCGCGGCGCGCTCACGCGGTTCGCCAACAATGCGGTGCATCAGAACGTCTCCGAGCAAGGGCAATGGATCTCTTTGCGCGTGCAGTTCGATCAAAAAACCGCACG
>DATGIH010000512.1:0-17862 GCA_035295865.1 Bryobacteraceae bacterium | reverse complement strand
TGGATTCGATGGCGTGGAGGTGCTGAGATCCAGCACCCGGCTCGGTTGCGGAACTGGAATCGGCCGCAGCAGGATTGCGTCCGCGAGGCTGAAGATGGCGCTGTTCGCCCCAATTCCAAGGGCCAGCGAGAGCGCAGCGATGGCCGTAAAGCCTGGATTCTTGGCAAGCAGACGGACGGCGTGGCGGATCTCTTTGAACAGCATAGTGTTAAGAGATACGCGCGGTTCCCGCGTTCTGTTCCGTGAATTACTGGTTGCCGGGAGTTGTTGCGGCTGGCGGTGTATCCATTAGCTGGCGGACGGCTTTGACGATATCGGGGCCCATCGGGCCAGCGGCCACGACGCGATGCGAGGCATCCAGAACGAAGGTTTTTCCAGCTCTCGGATCCACGTTGTAATGCGCGGCCAACCCGCTTTGATCCGCGATTTGCGGCCAATTGAGCGAGACGTCGTCTAGAGCGGGCGAGATGTGGCTTGCATTGGGATCCATGCTGATGCCGACGGCCGCCAGTCCGCTTTTATGAAATTCATTGTAGAGCGGCATAACCGACATCAACTGGCTTTGCGAAGGGTGGCTTTTGGGCGACCAGAAAGTCACCACCACGGCTCGCGCATTCAAACCCGAGAGGCTAACCGGCTTGCCCGTAATGTCTTTGGCATAGAACTCTTTGAATTGCGTGGAAACTGCCGGGTCTTGGGGTTTCGCGCTGTCCTCGGACCCGGGGGTAGAGGCTTTCTTGGGGACCTGCATCCGGGCGCGCCGGGCCTCGGCTTCGGCAGATTCGCGCGACGCTCTTTCGCGGCTCCGAATAAAACTCTGGATGGCTGGAAGCCCGTCTCCCAACACATAGCCGGTGATCTTTTCGTTCTCGCGGAGAACGTGAATTTTATAGCATGTGTCGTTCTCACCGGACAGCGCCGTTTCCACCTGGATGCGATCTTCTACCCCGACGGCAGCGATCTGTGGATCGTCGGTGGAGCAGCCGGATCGCAGCGGCTGGCTGCTCTGCACCGCGGGCGGCGCCTGCAGAAGCATGAGAAGAAGCAGTTGAACCATGGCCATTATCTGCTGAGGCGCAGCACTTCGCTCGCCAGTTGGGCGAACAAGCTGGTCAACGCGCCTCTATCCGAGGTAACCAGGTATTTGCCGGTTTCCTGCCCTGTTTGGTAGGCGGGATTTGTGTAAGGTACGTAGCTGACGGCATCGTACGGCAGCGCGGTGATCTGCGCAGCGTTCGCTACAATCGGCAGGAACTCGCGGTCTACCGAATCCGATCCGTTACCCGTAAGGTAAATGGTATGAATCACCGGATGATACGTCGTGTCCGACCGGATGCGATACGCTTCGGCCATCGTGCCATTCATGGAGGCGGCAACAATTGTGTTCGATTGATCCGGCCGAAACTTTCCGGCATAAGTGTTGGCATTGGCATACAGCGTGTTCGAGGACGGGAAGAAATTCGATCCCGTCTTCAGCACACCAGGGTAATTCGAAATCTGATCGCCCAGACTCTTGCAATTGGGCACCACCGTAGGGTCCGGACTGCAGGTCCAGTTCGCGACAGGAACCTGGAATAACCAGGTGTCGCGGGTAACCATTCCGCCGGCCACTGTAGGACCAGTGCCAGTGGCCACCACGCCGTGCAGGCTATTGCCGTAAATATCGGTATCGGGAATGTAAGCGATGAACTCACGGATCGACGTATCGGGCAGTCCGCTGGTGTTGCTGCAGCTACCCGGAATCGTCACGCTCGCGCCGTCCACTGGCGGAACTAATCCATACGTGGTGCCGCCGTAAGAGTTCTGATTGCCCCATTGCGCGAGGGTCCCGGTAAACGTCGCGGTTGGATCGGTACAGTGTACCGGCATGTTGATACAGATCGCGTTCGTATTCGCTCCGCTTACCGGGTCTGTACTGCCGCCGTTATTCGCGCAGTTATTTGTGATCCCGAATGTGGACCCGCTTTGACCGACCGTCTCCACCGTCGATCCCCAGCGCGAATCACTGGCCGCTCGAGCCGGGAAATTCGCCGTAATCCCGTTTGGCGATCCGTCGGTGAAAAGAACAATGGTGTTTAAAGCCAGCGGCAGACCCGTGTTCCTGATCTGTTGATACGCCAGCTCCAAGGCCGAAATCGTGTTGGTGTTGTTGCCGCAAGTAATGCTTCCGATATCGGTATTGACCTGCGTGCGGCTGGTTGTGGGCGCGTCTTTCAGATGCGCCGTGTAGTCGAACGTGATCAAACCGATCTGATCGAAGGGGCTGAACAGGGTGATAAAATTCTGCGCCGCCGACACCATGGCCTCACAGGCCGTCGGCGTCGTGGACGTATTCATGGAACTCGAAATGTCCAATACCAGCATCAGCACCAAACCGCGCCGGCTGGCCGTACCCGTGGCCGAAACCGTCACGCTGTGCACGTTGAAAATGTTCATGAAGTAGGTGGGAGCCGCCACACTGGCGTCCACCCGGATGTCCAGAACACCGTTCGGATTTCCGTTTGCATCCGGTTCCTGCGTGAAGGTGGGCGTAACAGTCGGAGACCCGATTGAGTTGAAATAACCAGTCGGGAAATTTGCGGCGAAGAATTGATTCGCCGTGGCAATGGCGTTGGTCGTGGCTTGATCCGGCGTATTGGCCAGGTTTACCGACCGTCCGGCCGCCAGCGCCGCCGCGTCCACCGCCGAAACCAAGCGAGCGCGAATCATGTAGATGGTTCCGACGTCCACTGCCAGTCCGACGCAACCAATCACGAAAATCAGCATGGTGGCGTAGAAGAAGATCGCCATGCCCCGCTGCTTCGTTCGTCTTTTTTCGCTTGACCTGATCACTTGCCCTCCTCGCTACCTCAACGCGCCCACGCTACGAAACGCTGCGGGCATATAACGTGGGATTGCCCAAAATATTGAAAAAATTCAAAAAACTGACATCCGCATACATCTCCGAGATGAGCGCGAATGTGCTAGCCGTCAGTGTCATTCCCACGATCCCCGGGAAGTTCGTAACGCGATTGCCGGTATTGGTGGCGATGTTCGCCGGCGAAACCGTTCCGTCCGATCGCACGGCGCTGCTCGGGCTCCCCAACTGGCTGGTCCAGCGCGATCCATTGCCGATCACCACGCGATACGCGAATACGTATTGGCCGTAATTGGCGCAGTTGCCCGCATTCCATGGTGGCGCACCGGTAGGAGCGGGTACCACGCCGACCGAACATTCGGCCGGACCCACCATCACTACTTTCGAAAGGATCACCACGCCGTTGCCCGTCGAACTTGGATCCTGCTGCGCATCCGAGTTCATGCCCAATCCGTTCGCTGCGCGGACGATGATTCGCTGATTGTTCGTTTGCGACAGATCCAATCCGGATTCCGGGTCCGTCACCGCGCGAACCATCAGCACGGCCGCGTCTCTGGCTACGTTACTGACTTGAATGTCCTTGGCCAGCGCCATACCGATGGTGAATGCGCCCGCGAACATCGGTACCAGGAAGATCATCACTAGAGCGAACTCGAGAATGGTGTTCCCAGATTGCTTGGATTGTCGTCTCTTCATCTTTTCCCTGCGTTGCATATCAATCCCCATGTCTTACGGGCCCCCTTGTCCTACGGGCTGGGCGGCACAGTAGTGCCAACCGCCAGTGCCCCCAAAACGTCGATGGAGGCGGCATACAGGGTTACACTTCTTCCGGCCGTAAACTTCGGCATCGGGATCAACCAATTCCACGAATAACTGGGAATAACCACCTCCACGATGTTCCCGGGCTGGTTGGCATAGCTTACAATCGATCCGTTGCTCAAGGTTTGCGGTAACGTGCAGGTAGAAACCGAGCACACACTGGTCGAGCAGCTCCCGTTCGTGCAAGCCTCTACCGGATTCGAAAGATCGTTGGCGGTGTAGTAATTGACCGTGATTTGACTGGCGGGCACGCCCCCCGGCACTCCCACCGCATAGTTCTGAACCACCTGTGTAATGCAGGACGATTGCGACGTGCACGCCGTGCCGTTATAGCTGGTCTGGAATGTAATCGCCCAGCGCGTGCCTTCGCGAGTTGCACTGTTCAGCGTCGACTGAATGTAGACCGCCAGTGATACGTCCACAATTCCCAAAAACATCGCCATCATCGGCAGGAAGACCAGCGCTGCTTCGAGCATCGCGTTTCCATTCTGCCGCGCCAATCGGCGTGGTGAACACGGACGTTTGGTGTTCCGCTGTGCGCTCATTGCTAGCCTTCTATCTATCGAGTGTGTTTCCAATTCTGTGTAGGGCTTACTCGATTGAAATCTCCGCCTACTTGTAATTTCGCGGGTTTGAGCTACAGCTTAAATCCGTAGAACCTGCTATTCAAGGTCCGAAAGTCCCTTAGTACCATGCGGGTAGGTTTGGTACTCCGGTACAGGGCTGGCGCGACAGCGTACAGTAATGTTCATGTCCCGGCGCCGCTTTTTTGTCGATACCATCCACCGCGGACACGCTGACATAACCGGCCAGGACGCCCACCATCTCACCCGCGTCCTCCGGGTTGAGCCTGGCCAGAAATTCGAGATCTCCGACAACCAGAACGTCTACCTTGCCGAAGTGGAAACCGCGCGCAAAGACCTCGTCCGCTTCGCCATCCTGAATCCCATTGAAGTCTCGCAGCCGGTCGTACAAACCTCTCTGTTCCCGGCCCTCATCAAATTCGAGCGCTTCGAATGGCTGATCGAAAAAGCGACCGAACTCGGAGTCGCCACAGTCACGCCGATCCAAACCGATCGCAGCGAGAAAGGCCTGGAACACGCCGCCGGAAAGCGCTTGCCCCGCTGGAATCGCATCGCGCGCGAGTCGAGCGAACAATCGCGGCGCGCGCAGCTCCCTGAAATCCACGCGCCCATAGCACTCGAAGACGCCCTGAAATCCGCCGCCGATTATCGCTACGCGCTGGAAGAAGCCGAAGCGCCGTCCATCCTTTCTGTACTACCGGATTCGCGCCAACCCGCCGATCGCGTAGCTCTGCTCGCCGGCCCTGAAGGCGGATGGACGGACCGCGAACGGGCTCACATCCAGGCCGCGGGTTGGACCGCCGTCTCGCTCGGCCAAAATATTCTGCGCGCCGAAACAGCAGCCATCGCCGCGCTGGCAATCGTCAACACCGCCTGGTCACGATGATCGCAGCGCGCTTCTTGTATGCTGGATTTTCATGACCAGACGCAACTTCATCGGATCCACCGCGGCCATGACCGCGCTCGCTTACGCACAGGTTCCCGCCTCGAACGATCGGCTGCGGATCGGTGTCATCGGCTGCGGCGGCCAATCCAACGACCACATGCGGACCCTGGTCAAAATGCGCGAATCCGACAACTGCGAAATCATCGCCGTCTGCGATGTCTTCGATAAACGCGCCGACGAAGCTTCCAAGCTCACCGGCGGCAAAGTGGTCAAGGACTACCGGCACATTCTCGACAACAAAGACGTGGACTACGTCCTGATCGCTACGCCCGAGCACTGGCATTACCAGATGATCATCGACGCCGCCAACGCCGGCAAACACATCTACACCGAAAAGCCGATGACCCAAACCGCCGCCCAAGCCAAGAAAGTGGCGGAGAAGATCAACGCGAGCAAGCTGAAGATGCAGGTCGGCGTGCAGGGCATGTCGGACGATTCTTACGAGACAGCCCAAAAATTCGTCAAAGATGGCGCACTCGGCAAAGTGGTTCTCGCCCAGATCGATTATTCCCGCAACTATCAAGACGACTTCTGGGAGTACCCTGTCGACGCCGACGCAAAACCCGGCGTGAATCTCGACTGGAAAGCCTGGCTCGGCGCCGCGCCCAAGCGTCCCTTCGATCCTGATCGCTACTTCAGTTGGCGCCGCTACTGGGATTACTCCAGCGGCATCGCGAGCGACTTGTTTATCCACCGCGTCACGCGCATCATCAAGTCCCTGGATCTCGGCTTCCCCGAATTCGGCGTCGGCTCCGGCGGCAAATTCGAGTTCACCAAGAGCGCGGCGGAAATCCCCGATACCTTCAACGTCCTGCTCGATTATCCCGGCGGCCCAACCGTGCAGTTAATCTCATCGATGGCGAACGGTACATCGGTTCCGCACCTGATCCGCGGCCACAAAGCGACTCTCGAATTTACGCGCACTGGTTTCACCATCCGCCCCGACGGCGAGAACGGCGGCCAGGAAATCGTCCACCAAAAAACCGGCGCCGAGGCATTGGATCTGCATCATCGCAACTTGCAGAACGCCATCCGCCACGGTGAAGCCCTGAAGTGCGACGTCAACCTCGGCTATCGCGGCGTGGTCGCGTGCGAAATGGGAGTCCAAAGCTACCGCAAACGCCGCACCATGCGATGGGACGCCGCCAAACAACGCATCGTCTAATATCTGTTTTTGCTTCTCGTAGGAATACAGGGACCAGTCAGTCCTGAGGCTTGCGTCTCATCAACGTGACAAGCACAGGTAACGAGCACGGTGTTGACACATTCTTTGTGCTCGATTAGTATTGGAGTGTAAGTCCTGGTGAAGGCCTGCCCTTATTGGCAGAGATTGGTCTCCGCGAGGAGAATAGCCGAGGACAACAAAGAAGCCCCAATTTTGGGGTTTTTCTTTTTTCAGCTTACATCCCTGACGTGGCGCAGCCCGAGTGCCTGGTCGAGTACTCTGCGCTCAGCTTCTGCTTCCCCCAGCGCCGCACGGATGCAACCCGCCCACATATCGGCAAGTCGGATCAAAGCCTCGCTTTCATCACGTGCGCCTTTCACCAGTTTCAAGGAGATGCCTCGACTGCGCAGAGCGCTGGTAAGCTCTTTTGCTTTCTGTCGATCGATACCATCGATACAGACTCTAGCGATGTAGTTACCTCCAGCAACCGCTTTAATCCCCCTCTCCAACACCTCAACGAACGGAAAGAAATAGGGCACTGGCTTTTCGAAACATCCATAAAAAACCTTCCCCGCTGCGAGACTCTGCTGGAGCACCCGTTCCAGATACCGCAGCCGCGACTCGCTCCGAATTTTGTGCCATTTCTTATGGCCCGTTCCCGCGCTCCGTTCGACCGCAGTGAGTGCTTCTCGCAGCGACTCCTGTTCCTCGCCAGCCACGATCGCAACGACAATGAAAAATCTCGCAGACGGGTCCTGACCTGTTTCATCCACGTAGCAATAGAGCTTTTGCTTTTTTCCTGAAGCCATGTCAGCGGTTACCGGTAGGTATACGGGGTGAATGCTCAAGGCGGCCAGCACGATGGCAAGCGCGAGCGGCCTTCTCCCATCAATCCTACGACACATCCAAACAACTCTTTTTAACCGGTACTCTCAATGCTCACTTTCTTTCGCTCCGAAAAATTCGCGTCATTCAAGTCGAGCGCTTCAGAACTCGCACAAGACCCGAACGTGAAGGGCCTGCACAAAACGCCGACGATTCCCGTTGAATCGTCGCCCCCAACGTGCTTCAATATTACTTACACTCCTTCTCGGCTCACTGGAGGTCATTCCGAATTGAATCAGGCAATCCTCGCCCTGGAGGACGGCACGGTCTTCGAGGGCAAGAGTTTTGGTGCGCACAAAGATAGCATCGGCGAAGTTGTCTTCAATACATCCATCACCGGCTATCAGGAAATATTCACCGATCCGTCATATTCCGGCCAGATCGTAGTGCTCACCAATCCGCAAATCGGCAACTACGGAGCCAACCACGAGGACCTCGAAGCCCCCCGCCCCTATATAGAAGGATTGATCGTCCGCGAATTCTCGTCCATCGCAAGCAACTGGCGCTCGGATGAGAACGCCGAAAAGTTTCTATCCGATAACAACGTTCCCGTCGCCGCCGAAATCGACACTCGAGCCCTCGTTCGTCACCTACGAACGCGTGGTGTCATGCGTGGAGTTCTAGCGGCATCCGGCGGCGATCGCAACGAACTGATCGAGCGCGCGCGCAAAAGCCCCTCGATGGCCGGACTCGATCTCGCCACCCGCGTTTCCACGCCGAAAACTTACACCTGGGATCAACCCGTGGAACCCTGCTCGCCATCCGAGCCCACCGGAGCCGCGGAAAATTCCTGGTGCCACGTCGTCGCTTACGATTTCGGAATCAAGCGCAACATTCTGCGACGCTTGGTCCAAGTCGGCGCGCGCGTGACGGTCGTTCCAGCGCTCACTTCCGCCGAAGATGTCCTCGCGCTCAACCCCGACGGCGTCTTCCTATCGAACGGCCCCGGCGACCCGGAACCCTTGCAGCACCAAGCCGCGCAAGTTCGCAAACTCATCGGAAAAAAACCGGTGTTCGGCATCTGCCTCGGCCAACAGATTCTCGGACTCGCCATGGGCGGCAAAACCTACAAACTGAAATTCGGACACCGCGGCGGCAATCATCCGGTGCTGAACAAAGTCACCAACAAAGTGGAAATCACGTCCCACAATCACGGATTCTCCGTCGACCCGGATTCCCTCAAGGACAGCGAAGTCGAACTCACGCACATCAACCTGAACGACCAAACCCTAGAAGGCTTCCGCCTCCGCAACGAGCCCGTCTTCTGCGTCCAATATCATCCGGAAGCCGCCCCCGGCCCCCACGACTCCCATTACCTCTTCAACGACTTCATGACTCTGATCAAAGAGAACGGCCGAAAATGAGGTCTCGTTTTATTTGCGTTCATTCGCGTTCATTCGCGGCTAAAAAATAGATGCCCCGACGCACCGACATCCACAAAATCCTGATCGTCGGCTCCGGCCCCATTGTGATCGGCCAGGCCTGCGAGTTCGATTATTCCGGCACCCAAGCCTGCAAAGCGCTGCGCGCCGACGGCTTCGAAGTGGTGCTGATCAATTCCAATCCGGCCACCATCATGACCGATCCAAATCTCGCGGATCGCACCTACGTGGAGCCCCTGACAGTCGCGTTCGCCGAAGAAGTCATCCGCAAAGAGCGTCCCGATGCTTTGCTCTCCACCGTCGGCGGCCAAACCGGATTGAATCTCTCGGTGGATCTCGCCGAAGCCGGAGTTCTCGATAAATACAACGTCGAGTTGATCGGCGCCAAGCTTGAATCCATCAAAAAAGCTGAAGACCGCCTGCTGTTCAAAGACGCGATGCGCAAGATCGGCCTCGACACTCCGCAATCGCAGCTCGTCAACAACGTCGATGCCGGAATCGCCTTCGCCAACCGCATCGGATATCCGGTGATCCTGCGCGCCAGTTTCACCCTCGGCGGATCGGGCGGCGGCATCGCTTATAATCGCGAAGAACTATACGAAATCTTGGAGCGCGGCCTCGATCTTTCGCCGGTCCACGAAGTTCTGATTGAGCAAAGCGTGCTCGGTTGGAAAGAGTTCGAGCTCGAAGTAATGCGCGATCTGGCGGACAACGCCATCATCGTCTGCTCCATCGAAAATTTCGACCCGATGGGCGTCCACACAGGCGATTCCATTACCGTGGCTCCCGCGCAGACCTTGACCGACCGCGAATATCAAATGATGCGCGACGCTTCGCTGCGGTGCCTGCGCGAAATCGGCGTCGATACCGGCGGATCGAACGTGCAGTTCGGCGTGAATCCGCAAGATGGCCGCATGGTCATCGTCGAAATGAACCCGCGCGTGTCACGCAGTTCGGCCCTGGCATCGAAGGCCACCGGATTCCCCATCGCCAAAATTGCCGCCAAACTCGCAGTCGGCTATCGCCTGGACGAAATCAAGAACGATATCACCAAAGTTACGCCGGCCTGCTTCGAGCCCACGCTCGATTACGTCGTCGTAAAAATCCCACGCTGGCAGTTCGAAAAATTCCCCGGCGCCGAACCCGTGCTCGGCACGCAGATGAAATCGGTCGGCGAAGTGATGGCCATCGGCCGAACCTTCCGCCAAGCCATGGCCAAAGGAATCCGGAGCCTCGAAACCGGAAAGCCTGTGAAGTCGGAAGTCTTCGATCCCGAGCTAATCCGCAAGCGCCTGATCACGCCGAATCCCGAACGCCTCGGCTACATTTTTTTCGCGCTCGAACAAGGCTGGACCGTCGAGCAAGTTCACGAAATCACCTCCATCGATCCATGGTTCTTGAAGCAACTGCGCGACATGGTGGATCTCGAAAAGAATCTCGGAAACGAAAAGATAGAGTCCATCTCGCGCGAACGGATGCTCGAAGCCAAACGCGACGGCATCTCCGATACCCGGCTCAGCCTCTTGTGGAACGTGAGTTCGCAGGATGTCCGGTCACGCCGCAAGGATTTGAACATCTCGGCTGTATTCAATCGTGTGGACACCTGCGCCGCCGAGTTCGAAAGCTTCACGCCGTATCTTTACTCCAGCTACGAATCGGAAAACGAAGCCGCCCCCTCTGACTGCAAAAAAGTAATGATCCTGGGCAGCGGACCCAACCGCATCGGCCAAGGCATCGAGTTCGATTACTGCTGCTGCCATGCTTCCTTCGCGTTGCAGGAGTTCGGCTACGAATCGATCATGGTGAACTGCAATCCCGAAACGGTTTCGACGGATTACGACACCAGCGATCGTTTGTACTTCGAGCCGCTCACCCGAGAAGAAGTCTTGAATATCTACGATGTCGAAAAACCGGATGGCTTGATTGTGCAGTTCGGCGGCCAGACGCCGCTCAATCTCGCGCTGCCGCTCAAGGCCGCCGGTGTACCGATCATCGGAACCGATCCCGCCGACATCGATCTCGCTGAAGATCGCAAGCTCTTCGGAAAATTGCTCGACGATTTAGAGATTCCTTCGCCACCGAACGGGACCGCCACCAGCGCCGAAGAAGCCTGCGCGGTCGCCCGCCGCATCGGATATCCGGTGCTGGTTCGTCCCAGCTACGTGCTCGGCGGCCGCGCCATGGTGATCGCGTACGACGAAGAGATGGTCCGCCGCTACATGCGCGAGGCAGTAGTTTTCTCGCAGGAACGCCCGGTGCTGATCGATCGCTTTTTAGAAGACGCCACCGAAGTCGACGTCGACGCGCTGGCCGATAAAGACGGATCCGTCCTGATCGCGGGCATCATGGAGCACATCGAAGAAGCCGGCGTCCATTCGGGCGATAGCTCCTGCGTTCTCCCGCCGCAAGGCTTATCGCAGGCCGTACTCGAAACCATTCAGAACTACACCACCAAACTCGCGAAAGCTCTCCGTGTCATCGGATTGATGAACGTGCAGTACGCGATCAAAGGCGGTGAGGTCTACGTGCTCGAAGTGAACCCGCGTGCATCGCGCACCGTGCCCTACGTCAGCAAAGCCACTGGTGTTCCGCTTCCGAAAATCGCCGTCGGATTGATGCTCGGCAAAAAGCTGGCCGATTTCGCCTCCATGACCGGTGGCCGGACTTCTGGAGTTCTGCCTGTCACCCAGTGCTTCGTAAAATCGCCGGTATTTCCCTTCGGAAAATTTCCCGGCGTCGATCCGGCGCTCGGTCCCGAAATGCGATCCACCGGCGAAGTGATGGGCGTCGGCGAAAATTTCGGCGAAGCCTTCGGAAAAGCGCAGCTCGCCGCCGGCACTCCTCTGCCCGATAGCGGAACCGTGTTCATCAGCGTGAACGATCGCGACAAAGCAGCCGCCGTCGAAGTGGCATCGCGCTTCGCCGAGTTCGGATTCGAAATCGCCGCCACGCGCGGCACCGCAGCCGCGCTCAAAGCCGCCGGGCTCTCCGTCAAAACCGTTTTCAAAGTCAACGAGGGACGTCCCAACGCCGTCGATCTCCTCAAAGCCGGCTCCCTGAAACTGATCATCTACACGACAACAGGCGGCCACTCCTTCACCGACGAGCAAGCCATCCGCCGCAGCGCCGTTTCTTACCGGATCCCGTGCATCACCACCATGAGCGGCGCCAAGGCCGCTGCCCAAGCCATCGCCTCCCGCCGCGAAGCTCCAATCCGGGTCTGGAGCCTCCAGGAAATCCACGCTTCTTAAAACATTTTCGCCCGTAAATGTCAGTTGACACATGGGTTATCATGAACGATTGCACATTTTCGAGGAATAAATGCAATCTAAGAAACCAATGGACCTGGCCCGTTTCCGCAAGCAGGAAGGGATTTCGCTCGAAGAAATCGCGGCTCAAACCAAGATCAGCTTGCGCTTTTTGCAAGCCATCGAAAGCGAAGAGTTCGAGAAGCTGCCTGGCGGCATCTTCAGCACCAGCTATCTAAAGCAATACGCGTCAGCGATCGGCTACGACGAAGCGGAGTTATTAGCGCATTACCATCGCAAGATGAATCCGGCAACGGCCGGAAATTCCGCCGGCAACGCCGGGCTGCTCGGCCGCTGGCTGAAGGCCGCGGAAGCCCCGCGCTAACCGAGCAAATCCTGTTTCCATAATTTTCGCCCGGCAATGGAAGTGTGAAAGCCCCAGGCGGCCAACGCAACAACGCTGGCCAGGATAAAAACATCGCCGCCGAAATACCAGGCCGATGTGGACGTCGTGAGCTGCGTCGAAATCATAACGGTCTGCACGAAGATGAACGCCGCCAGCGCCAATAAGCCAAAACGAAAAACCAACCCGGCGATCAAACTGAAAACGATCAGAGCCGCAACGATGTCCTGAATGTGCGTGTTGCCCTGCGTGTATTCGAGCGCGGTAAAAACCAGCACGAATCCGCCGGTGGCCAGCCACTGATTGCGCAGCAGCACGCGCAGCACGAAGATCACAAAGAAAAAAAGCAGCGTATCGCGGATGCCGTGCGGAATGCTCCGGAAATACACGGTCATGACGCCGCGAATCCCGAGCAGTATATCGGTGGTCCCAAGACTCGGTGGATCCGTCGTCGGGACCGTCACATCGACAATTCGATTGATCACCAATACCGCGATCGCGAGCGCAGACCCCGCCAGAACATCGCGCCCGACGATCGGATCGCGCCAATGGCCCGTAAGAACGGCGCTCCAGGAAATCATAGTCTGGGGCCAGCGGCGACGCACATGCGGCTCCAATGCAAAATACATAGACCGCACCACGAACGCGTAAAAGATCGCTGTGGCAACGGCAATAAGGAACATTCCAAACGTCCCCATGGATAAGACAATATGGGAACGGGACAACCAAAGCCCGATCTGCACCGCGCCAACCCAGCCTGCCAACCGCGTGGCGCCCGCCGCGTCGCCGGCGCTTTTCTTCGCGTTGCGATTCACCAGCACGGCAGTGCCAAGCGCAACCGCGAACGAGATGACGATCAAAATGAGGAACTGGCCGCGATCCGAATTGGACGATTCGCGCGCCGGCATCCGATCCGGATCGGTCCACGGACCCATGAGCGCGAACGCCACCGGCTTTCCACGGAACGCGGCCGCTTCCACGCGCAGCGGACGCGAGCCGCCTGGCCAAACTCCGGCCCACGCGGCGCGAATGTCGGAAGTAGCCAGCCAGGTCCACTCGGGATCCACGGGATGAAGCTGCGCAACATCCAAATTCGCCGCCGCGAATAGGGGGCTCCAATCCATCGCGGGATTTCCCGCTGCCGGCGCGATTTTCTGTTCCGGAGTTCGCTGGAAATAGAGCAAGCGGCCTTGCGCGTCCAACTTTACCTCCAGCATTCCGGAAAGTACAGGCGCTGGATCGTCGGACATTACCACGCCAGGAGTCAGCAGATCGTCATGAAATTCCACGCCGGTCAGCGGATACGGACTTTCGCGATACCAAAACTGCAGCGGCTGCGGACGTCCGCGAAAAACTTCCTCCCAGCTCGGCGCCGGTTTATCCGTGCGTTGGACGTAATTCAGATAGTCGGTCTTCCAGAAGTATCCGTAAGCCGTATCGGCTGGCGTTTCCGGGAAGCCCAACTTCTGAATGATGTCGCGAGCTTTCTGCGAAAGAACCTCCGGCGAATAGCGGGGCTCCACGTGTTCCATCGCGGTGTTCCGCAGACCCAAAACATAATAGGCAGCCACGCCCAACACCACTACAGCCAATAAAGGTAGAGCAATGCGCGGCGCCAGCCCCACGCCTTCACCGGCCGCGGCCACCATTTCAGGCGACGGCGTTTCGCCCGCGGCCAGCGCCGCTTGCAACGGATCGCCGCCCGGTAATCCGGCCGCGACCGCGAGCGCCGATGCGGGACGGCGCGATGGATCGGGGTCGAGACAGCGCAAAACCACGCGTTCCACCGCGGGATCCAAATCGCGCACCAGCGTCGAGATGCTGATCGGCGTGGCTTTGCTCTGGGCCTGCATCAGCTCAGCCATCGAATTCGCTTCGAACGGACGCTTTCCGGTGAAAATCTCGTAGAACACCAGACCCAGCGAATAGATATCGCTGCGCGTGGTCACTTCCTTCCCGGCCAGTTGCTCGGGCGCCATGTATTGCGGAGTTCCGTTGCGTACTTCGTTGCCGGTGATCTGATCCGCGAGACCGGCGAGGCCGAAGTCGGTGAGCAAAACCTGGCCGTGGCTATCGAGCATCACGTTGCTCGGTTTCAAATCGCGATGCAGCACGCCCTTTTCGTGCGCGGCCGCCAATCCGGCGCAAAGTTTGCGAGAAATCTCGAGCGCTTTGTCGGCAGGCACGCGGCCGATGCGGCGCAACAGCGATCCTAAATCCTCGCCGTCCACGTATTCCATCGACAGAAAAATGTGACCGTCGATTTCGCCGACATCATAAACGCGGCAGACGTTCGGATGCGAAACTTGCCGCGCCACCCGCACTTCATTCTTGAAACGCGCGAGCGCATTTTGGTTGGACAGCGCTCCGTCGGGCAAAAATTTCAGCGCGACGGGTTGATCGAGCGTCAGATCGTCGGCGCGATACACCTCGCCCATCCCGCCTTTGCCGAGCATCGAGACAATGCGATAGCGTCCTGCGAGCACGGTTCCTGGAACAAAGCAGCTATCGGAGTGCGAGGAGGAAGAAGTTCCCAGCCGCGTAGATCCGCTCGCCGGAGTTTTGGGCGTGGCGCGGGAAGGAGCCGCCGCCACCGTGCGCGTTGCCAAAGCGTCGAGCGTCAAATCCTCGCCGCACTTGGAACAGAAGCGGCTGTCGTCGGCGGTTTCTGTCGCGCAGGACGGACACTTTTGCATGACGGCGATTCTCATGATCGCATACGCCGTCCGTGATAAAGTGAGCCAGACGGGAAAGCTGGTAATGGCTGGAATTAGTACAAAATGGTCCGATACCTTGGACCGGAGAGTTGCGCCACGATGGCCGGGTCCAATATACGAGGCGACAGATAGCAGCGCTTGGCAGAACTGTACGTCGCTGCTAGCTGCCTAGGAAAAAAGAGCCTGGACGCGCGTTTCGCGGTAGTCGAAGATTTTCGCGATGTCTTTCGCGACCTGGAGACGATGGACCAAGCGGCCTAGGGGTCCGAACGGCAGCGAATAGCGGACGACATCGATAATCCGGGTACCACTCCCCGACTTTTCGAAGCGATGGGTGTGATGCCAGAGTTTGTAGGGTCCTTTCAACTGGATGTCTACAAACTCAAAGGGCGGACGCCAGGTTTGAATTTCGGTCAGCCAGCGAATTCGGATGCCTCGCATGCGCAACCGGTACGCAATGAGAGTTCCTTCACGTATTTCGATGGGCTGAGGCGTTTCGATACGAAATTGCAGCCAGGGCGGTGTCAGCGCCTCAAGGTTTTCCGGCTGGCTGAAGAACGCGAAGACTTTGTCGAGCGGCGCAGCGACGGTGGTTTCGCGTTCGAGCGTGTAGTCGGACTGGGGGGCGTTCGTCACCCGGTTGATGGTAGCGCAACGCCTCGTCATCCCGTGGAGCCCGTTCCTATTTGGATCGGCGCTGTATTTTATCCGGCACGGTGTCATCTGGATGGGTGCGGCCGGGGAAATCCGAAAAAATTGAGCTCGGACGTTCGAACTCGCAGCCCTAGCGGCTTCAGCCCGCAGTGTTCTTCTGCCGCCGGCGCTGTTCGCTGGCTTGGATAATTTCGTTCATGTCGCCTGCCGGGCGGATCTCAAAAATGTTGCCATAGGTCAATGCCGGATGCTGGCCGATGAGTTTAACAGCGTGGTTCATGTCCCGCGCTTCCAGAACAAGGATGCCGCCGAGTTGTTCCTTGGTTTCCGCGTAGGGACCGTCGGTGGTGGCGACTTTGCCGTTCTTCGAAAAAACGGTTCTCGCGGTTTCGGCGGGTTGCAGCGCTTCGCCGCCGGCAAAGTGGCCGTTGGCGCGAAGCTGATCGTCGTAATCCAAGCAGGTGTCGAACATGGCGTTTCGTTCGGCTTCGGGCATGGAATCGAATTTTGCTTTGTCGTAGTAGCCCAAACAGATGTATTTCATAACTTGCTGCTTCCTCCAGGTTTTGAGCCGGCGCGGCCGGAAAAAGCTCTCGTAAGCCGGCGCCGGATAATGTATTCTCTCCTTATCGTCGTTCGAGATAGCGGGAGTCGACCAGCGTTCGGATTTTATTTTTGTCCTCCCGGGCCCGTTTCGCAATAATTTCGGGAACCTAAAGAGACCTTTCGGTGTCGTATGGATGTGAAGCGCCACCTCGCGCTCTTGGTGCAGGTAGCCGGGCTTGCCGCTACCGGGTGGGTAGTGTGGATCGTGGCGGTGCTTCCGCGGCTGGGACGGCAGCCGCTGGCATGGGTGATCGGCGAGGCGCTGCGGCATGCACTGGTGGCGTGTCTTGCGAGTGCGGCGATCACGCTCGGCCTCTATCTGTTGGTGGCGCGGTCCGGACGAAGTGACGCATTGCTCGGGGCGCTACGCACGTCGAGTGTCGCCGTCTGGTTCGCGCCGGCCACGCTGCTGCTGGCGGAGTTGTCGCCTCTGGCTCTGGGCGCCGCGCTGGTTTTGGTGATCAGCACGACGCGGCTGCTGTATCTCGAATGGCGATCGTTTCATCCAGACATCGCGGATGGATTTGCGCCGACGCGCGACATTTTCGAGCTTCCGCGGCCGCCGCTTCGGCTGAAGGATCTGGGTCCGGCGCTGATTGCGTCGCTCGCGCTGGAGGGGGGCATTGTTTCGGTGCTCGCGGCGAGCGCACTCCTCGCGGCTATTTTGTTCTCGCTCGCCACCGCGATGCTGACGTTGACCGCGTTGAAATCCGGCGCCTATGAGGCTCGAAGCGAGAGGAGTTTGCCGCGCGCGATTCTCGGGCTGGCACTCACGGTGATTTTGGCGGCGGGCTTGACGGTCGGCGGATTGGCGGGGCACATTCAGCACAGCGGTCCGGGATTCCGCTGGCCGTTTCAACACGGCGCCGGGCCGGTGGATATGGCGCGCGCGCTGCTCGACAAGCTGCTGAACGGCAAGGAGCAGACGCACCCCGGCGGGCGCGTGGCGAAGATCTACATGCCTCCGGGCAACAGCGCGGAGATCGACGACAAGAGTTTTCCAGGGATTGTGCTGTTTCCGGAGCTGAAACCGCGCGCGAAGCTGACGGCGCCGCCACCAGGATGGTCGCGCACCACCATTTCGATGGCTGAGCACGAGCCTTCGGTGATTCCGTTCTCGGGCGAATACTGGATGTTCCGGCCGCCGGAGACGGCGCCGCCGAAAAAGTCGTACACGCGTTGGGGAAGTCCGACCACGATGTCGTTTCGCACCACCGATCACGCGGTGATGACGATGGAGGCGCATCAGAAGCTGGAGCACGCTATTGAGCTGAGTTGCTGTTCCGCAGTTGAGATGGCAATTTCGATTGCCGATCGGTATCCGAGCACGATTACGCTGGAATTGATTTTGATAGACGGCGGCGTGCCGCAGAGTTTAGGGATCGCGGCGGTGCCCGCCCGGGCGGATGCGTTGCTGCGATTTCCGATTCCGGCGGGGGCGGCGATCCGGCGGTTCGATGAGATCGAGGTGGTCTTTCATCGGGATGCGGTGAGGAACGACCGCAGCGCGCGTGTGGGGATTGAGCGGTTTGTGCTGGCGAGGTAGGAAAAGAAGCCGACGTGGGCGTCGGCTGCGGACCTGGGGGTCCGCCCCAG
>DATGIH010000511.1:0-12678 GCA_035295865.1 Bryobacteraceae bacterium | reverse complement strand
GATGGACGCCATCGAAGAAGCGCAGATCGAAAACATTCCGCTGTTTTGCGTTCGCTACACCGAGCATGGGAAGCACGGCAAGGTCACCGCGCGCAATAAATATGGGACCAGCGTCATGTCTCGCATCGCCAAGGAATCCGGAGGCGAAGACTTCGACGCGCAACAGAAGGATCTCAAGGAGTCGTTCCGCGAGATCGGCGATGAGCTCCGTTCTTCTTACGAGCTGGCGTACAACTCGACCAACACCGAGCGCGACGGATATTTCCGGCGGATTGTCATTCGATCCAAGAGAACGGGGCTCACCATTCGGGCTAAGACCGGTTACTACGCCCGATAATCAGCCGACGCGCAGGTAGGTAGTGTAGGGCTCGTCTTGGATATCCGGGAAGGCGCGGAGTTTCAGATCGCCCGCGATCCACGTGCGCGAGCCGGGCCATTCAGGTTGGGCGGTTAATAATTCTTTGCGAGTGATATCGCCAAGCCGCAGGCTTGCCCCACGGAGCGCCATCCATGCAACAGGTCCGGAAACGAGAGCCACTGTATTTGGATGCTGGGCGTCAATCGCCTCCAGGCGCATCTTCAAAGGTAATTCCAGTTCAACGCGGTCGCCGTTCTTCCACTCGCGGCGGACTTCGGCAAATGTTCCAGCGGCGAGCTTGCGCGAATCGCGCATTCCGTTCAGGCTGAGGTTCGCGCCTTCGGCCCATTCCGGGATTCGTAAGAACACGGAGAACGTCTCCGGCCGCGAGGCGCTCACATCCGCGCGGATGAATCGATCATAGGGATATTCGGTGATCTGGCGCATCGAGAATTTTGCGCCAGGCGCCGTCCAGGTTACGGTGGAAGGAGTATAGAGGTTTACATATACGCCGCGGGCTCCCCGGAAATACGCGCTGATCCGATAATCCGCCGCGATCTGCGGCAGCGTACCCGAGCAGCAGGGCCATTTGTCGCCAAAGAATGTTTTCTTGCCTTCGAAATTATAATCGGAATAGTAGAACGTCGATCCATCCGGCTGGATCGGCGTGGCTCCCAGCACGGTGTTATAGAGAACGCGCTCCATGGTGTCGCCATACATCGGATTCTTGGTGATTCGCGTCAAGTAACGCGCGATTTTGAAATGCGCATACGCTCCGCATGGAGTTTCGAACGTCGAGTGCGTGTTCTCCAGGCTCTCGCCCAGTTTCCCGCTGCCCGGAACCACGAAATGTTCATCGGGTCCCCAGCCGCCGGTCGCGTAACTTTGCTGGCGGACAAAATCGAATCCGTTCTTGATGGTTGCGAGATATTTCGGATCGCCCAGCACTAGATACGCCTGCGCGGCCGAGCTCAGCGAATTGACATGACTGTAGGCGTGTTTGCCGGGCAGGACGTTTTCGCCCTTGGCCAGCGGATTGAAAAATTCGTCATTGAAGAGCAGACGCTTGGCCAATTCCAGATGGCGCGGATCGCCGCCTCGCTGGTAAGCGAGGAATTGATTCTCGGAAAGCGTATAGCTTTCGTCCCAGGCGTGCAGCGTAAAATCTTCGCCGTGATCCACGGGCGCTTCCCAATGCGGAATCGCTTTCGGTGGAAGATGTTTCCAGGCGGCGTCCGTCGCTCGGCTGAGCGTGGGGAGCGCAAGTGGATCGTTCGCATATTTGTATGCGTCGATCAAGCCGCAAACGAGTTTGTCGTAGATATAAGAAGGAAAACGATTCTCGAGATAGAAGCGTCCTTCGGGATGAATGGTGCCCGCAAAGCCTCGGACCATCCGGCTCACTTTTTCTCGGCACGCTGGATCGCCGCTCGCAGCGTAGTAGCGCGCCAAAGCCGACATCCACTGGCCGTAAGTGAAACCGGGGGCAAAGGCGTCTGTGTCGTACCAGCCGCCCATATCCTGGCCGGGAGCTGCCAAACCTTCCCGTAGCCGATACGGACGCAGCAAGCTGTCCTCGCTCAGATTGAGTAGGATTTCGCGATTTTGGTCGAACTGCTGCTGCAAAGGGCCGGGCGCCAGCTGGACATCGCCATACCCGAATTCCGACAAAACTTCCGGATCACTGGTACCGGCGGCGCGCCCGTACCCGGAGAAAATCCCGAGAGCCGCTACTGTCCCCTGCCGGAAAGCATCGCGCCGTGTGATGTGGAAGTGCTTCGCCATCGAATTCCCGAGACCATCATAGCTCTGAAGTCACGGTATCCGCGCAAGCTCGGTACTTGGATCGATCGTAACGGTACACGTGCTCCATCGACAGAAAATCGTTTTGGAGTTTTAATTGGTCATGGCGTCGCGATGCTTAAACTGCAATGGGATTCTGACCCGAACAGATAAGATCTGCTATAGCTGTGGAGACAAAGTTCCCAAGTGGGTCAGTTCGGTTCCCGCGGGACGGAAGTCCCGGGGAAGTTCGATTATCAGCAACATTGCATTCTGCGCGTCGCTGGCTCTGACCGCCTATTCTTTGGTGGCGGAAAACAAGCCGCCGCTCGAAGTCAGCCTTGCGGCCTCCGGGGGGCTGTTCGTTGTGAAACTGCTGATTGACTGGACCTCGCGGATGCGGGCGCGCTCGGCCAAAGCTTAGCAGTGGGGCAGGCAATCGTGCCTGCTGCCGGCATTCTTGCCGGCTGCTCAAGGCACAAGAACTAATCTCCGCCGCGATGGGCGATTCCAGGCATCGGAAACATCGGCCAGCGGCACACTCTCCACATCAATGCGCAACTGTTTCTGAACCGCACCGGCGAGTAGACGTTGGAACACGTCCTTCAAAACATCAAACGGCGGCATCGCGCCGGATCCAGCGCCCATGATCTCGAGACCGGAACTACGCAGCGCCGCGGCGGGAAGCGTGATCGCCGAACCAGCGCTTTCACCCAGTTGGATGAGCCGTGTCCTGGCGCCCTGAGGAGCAAAGTCGGTAGCTGTGATCGCGGAAAGCAAAACTTCAGTCGGAGCGCCCCACAAATAATCGAGCACGATGTTGTACCCCGTTCCCTTGGCTTCGTGAAGAAAGGCGTCCTTCAATGCGCCGGCAGGCTGACCGAGTGCAATGGTGGCATCGGCCCCGAAGCTTGGCATAGTACGGAGAGCTTCCAAGTTTCGTCCCGCAGCCACCACTTTGCCGGCACCGAGGAGCTTCGCGATTTGAACCGCTAACGTTCCGGTGATTCCGGTAGCGCCCAAAACCAGAACGGTCTCGCCCGGCTGTAGATTTGCTCGCCACTCCAGGGACAACCAGGCCGATACTCCTGGATTGGGTAGCGCCGCTGCGGTCAGATCATCCAGTTCCGGCGGTACCGGCCAGCAGAGAAATCGGGGAACCACGGTTCGCTCCGCCATCGCGCCAAAGGGCGGCCGCGGTCCAGCAAAAAAGACGCGCGAGCCGTCTTCCATTAATCCGACGCCGTCGATTCCACAGATAGCCGGGAGTTGGCGGAAACTGGCGTAATGCGAGCCACTGGCCCTTTGTTTGTCCACCGGCTTGAGGGACGCCGCTAGCACGCGGAGAACAGCTTCGTCCGGACCAGCTTCGGGTTCCCGGAATTGTTGAAATCGAGGCGATTCTCCGAGTTGATGGAGGACGGCGGCATTCATCCTTTTACTCTAGCGGCTATTGCTCGAATCGACCCTATGGATTAGGTTAGCGGTCACACCTGACCGGTACCAAAGAGGTAGACCTACCCAAACCATAGGCATTAGCCTGCTAAGGACAAAACACTCATCCTCTAGGTTCTTAGCCCGATTGGACCTACCGGATATACGGGAGATAATTTGATTGTAAGGATTATTACTGGAGGCGTGGATGAAGACGGTAGTTAACTTCGTTTGGAAGCTAAGAATCTGGGCAGACAATCATGGCCAAGATCTTATCGAGTACGCCTTGATGGCGGGTTTCGTGGCAGTGTCCGCCGGCGCGATCATGCCTGGCGTAGCGACAAGCATCAGCAAAATCTTCAGCAAAGTGGCCAGTTCGATGACGTCCTCGGCCGCAACTTCGTAACGGCTTTAAATATACGTTACTTCGTAACGGCTTCAAATAGATACGTGGGGGAGTGCGGGTCCTGGGGAGGGCCCGCATCGGATTTACCAGATAAACTCCTTCGCGCCATCCCTTCTCTCATAACTATCCAATACGTGCACCACCCGGATCTTCTTCATCTTGGCTGGATTCAAAGCTCCAATCGGGATATAAACAATGCGGCGGTTCAGGTGTCCCGCAATCGACCGGAATACCGATCGCGGCGGTTTGGCCGCCACATACACTACGTAGCGCTGCGTAGAATAATCCAGGCCTGCTAACAAGAGCCGCTCCGGCTTGTTTTGCGCGAAATCGTAATCCGGATCGGACCACACGTCCACCATGCGGCGCGGCGGCAGAGTCATCAGAAATCCACCATACTCGGCGCGCCCGATTCCCGGCCCAACCAAGTGTTCAAAGGGCGGCGTGGAATAAAACGCCATGTCGGATTCGTTCTGATGCTCGCCTAGCCAGGTGGTCAGATAGGAATAACGATCGTCGTGATCGTCGTCGAAAATCACGATGGTTGCGCCCACTTCGCCCGCGATTCGATCCAACTGCTTTACATAGATTTTGTTCTCATGCCAATTGCGGATGGTCTCGCGCAGATCGATACCATCTAAAATGGACGTGCTGAAAACTTCCGTGCGGCTGCGCTCGCTCGATAGTACGCTTTTGGCTTTCTGCTTCAAGAAACGCCCGTAATCCTCGATCATGAGGTCCTCAGGTGGGTAGGAACAGATGGCGTTACCGTCGGTCTGGCGCGCCCATTCGCCCTCGGACTTTTCTTTGCGCCGCTCCTTTAAGTTGCGCGGCACCAAGCGCTGTTTAGGACGCGGCAGGCGTCGTCGCAGCCGAATTTTTCGCGTGTTGAACCAAATTTCTTCGCCCGAAAGGTTCACCGTTTCGAGCAGCTCACTGGACGGTTTCTGCGCGGGATAACGATTGGCCATCTGCCAGACTTCGTAGGCGTAGTTATCATCCACTACCGACCGCGCGGCAACGGTGAGATCGAAAACGCCGGCCACCAGATCGCCGCTAATGGATGCCAGGTTGCGCGTGAATCGGGCCAGCATCCGGCGCTGCCAATATTCAATCTTGTCGCCGGTGTTTTTGGCGTATTCCTTTTCGGCGTCGCGCAAAAGATCGAACTGCACTTTAGGCCGGTCGATCAGCTCATCCGGAGTCATCTCCGCGCGGAATCTGCCATAGCGCTCCTGCAAATACGGATATTCCAAGGTAATCTCGGCCAAACAGTCCGGATGTGGATTGAGCAAGCGAATTTCGGGAGGCCTGCGCCGGCTCGGCGGATCTTGCGGCGTCTCCATTGCATCGAGCAGCGGGTCCAGCAAATTCAGCGAAACCACCACGAACACTTGCGCCAGCGGATCGGTTCCTTGCAGCTTCCACGCCATGCCGGCCGCATGCGCCGCGATATCGTCGTTGCGTTCCTGCGGATAGACCCGATACGCCTCAATATATTTGCGGAGTCCGATATGCCGGATCGAATATGGATCGGGATAAACATCGGGTAGATGCGGACGGTCGCCGGAATCGGGCTCGATGAAGATCACTTCCGCATCTACTTCCAGTCCCGTGCGGACTGCTTCGGTGAAGGGATCGGTGGGCTCCACGGGAACATAAAGGCCCCGCTCTTCATCCTGCGGATCGGGATAAAGAATCACGGACATTTCAGGCAATCGGGCGAGCGCTTGGAGGTAGGTGTCTTCGAGCGATCCGGGTAACTCGACGGCGACATAGCGCGGACGTTGCTCGAGAATCGCCTTTCGCAGCTCGATACTGAATTCGAGCCGGCCCGGTACGACGGGAAAATAAGTGAAGTTGCCGCGCCTGAGGCTGGCGGAGTCCTCGGAGAAACTAGGCTCGGCGAACATACCGCAGCGCTTCGTCTCCCAACGTTTCGAGAATCGCTGTGCGCATCAGAAATCGCTCTTCGCTTGGACTGCCGGTTCCGAGACTCGTCTCCATGTGTTTGAGCTTCATCACAAAGCGCGCGATGTTGATTCCATCGCGTACCGTATATCGTTCTTCGGCCGAGTGCGCTTGCTGCAAAAAGTCGGTGACATAGTTCAGGATATGCTCGTCACCGAACGGGACGTTTTCCTTCAAAATCGCGTACTCTTCGTGGCGCTCCGGGAAATCGATGATGAGTTGCGGTTGCAGCCGCGAGTGGATGTATTCGGGCAGATCGAAGGTGGACGCATCGTCGTTCATGGTCGCCACCAGGCGGAACAGCGGATGGGCTTTGATTTTGATCCCGGCGACGATCGACTCCGCGTAACGCCGATTGTCCAGCAGCGGCGCCAGGCTGGCCCAGCTTTTCTCGCTCATGCGGTTGCCTTCGTCCAGAATCGCGACGCCGCCGCGGATCATGGCCGTCAAAAGCGGTGATGCCACGTAGCGAAGCTTGGATTGACCCTCGATCACCGGCGTCACCAACAAATCTTCTGGACGGGTATCCACTGTGGCCTGCATGATGTAGACTTCCCGCTGCAGGCGTTTGGCGGCGGCGTAAGCTAACGTGGTTTTGCCGACGCCCGGCTTTCCGAGCAGGCGCGGATTCATGGGCACGTCTTGCGGATCCACTACCAGCCAGGAGGCCAGCAACTGCCGCATCACTTCTTCCTGGCCCACCCACGTGACGTTTAGCTCGTCCGGATGCGCTAAATGAAGAGTTACCCCTTCAATCTCTACCACCATACGTGTCTTATTCTAGCGGTTGGCCGTGGCGCAAGTCTGCGACTTGGTTCCAGGCAAGCCAGAGGCGTGCCCGCACGTTACGCCGCGGCGGCGCTGGCTAACGCGACCAACTGAACTGGCGTGCTCGCTTCAATGTAAGCGGATTCGAACGCGGTCGCCATCGGTTGGCAACCAGGGGAAGGATAAAGCTGGAAGAAAATCTGTTGAAGACCCTGAGAACCGAGTCCGGCGCAAATACTGGCAACACTGGATGCCGCCTTGCGTGTACAGCTACCGCAATCCAAGCCGAGAGCGGAACAGCTTTCCGGCCAATTCTCCATCGCCATCGAGTCCATGAGTTCTCCTAACCCTTGTACTAGGTAAAGGTATTATTGGGTCTTACAGGATTCTTTTCTATAGTACTGGTGAGTGGTTTTAGGTACTCTTATGGGGGTATTGAAGAACAGTACTGATGGGCCGAAATGGTCCGGTAAATACCTTACCCGCCCAAGTAGTACTACAACTCCCCTGGAAATTGCTTCCCAACTCCTTCTAAGCGTGAAGCAGCCCGGTCCGCAAAACGAACCCAACGATGGTAACTGCTTCAATTTAAGTAATTTGTCCGCTCGTCGGATCTCGTCCTTTCCGGGTTCGTCCAAACGACCTCACGAGCGCTTAGCGAATCCAACATGCCAGCCCCGTCACGTTCGCGAAACAGGGCACGGGGTGACTGGCCTTCTGATGGGAGCGCTGGCGGATCCGGGATCGGTTCCGCTCGACGGAGTCGCTGTGTCTGACCGTTGGCGGCGCGGATGAAACGAGTGGACTGCTAGCGCGCATTGACGGACCGAGTGCCGTTTCCGAACCTGCGCTCATCTGGCTAACGGGTGCGGGATTCATCGGTCTCACGGTGACGCGGCGCAGAGTTCGTTAGTCCATCGAGCCGGGGCTTGATAAACTCAAGGTTCCTCCATGGATTACCGGTCCGCTATCGGCCTGCTTGCATTTTCTGGCGTCTGTTTCGCTCAATTTGATCGTAAAGAAAACGAAGCGGACGATAAACAGTCTCAACGCGAAGAATGGTTTTACACGCAGCGCGCCTATCCGCGCACTCGCATTCCCGTAGGCGCGCGGATGAAAGGCATGGCGGAACTTGAGCGGATGGATCGGCTGCGGCTCTCTGGCAACGGTGAGCAACCTAGGGCATTGGCTACGGGCGCGTGGAAATCCATCGGACCGCAGCCCACCAGCGCCGGGACGATATTTGTTACTTCGGGACGCGTCAACTCCATCGCCATCGATCCGCGAAACAGCAAGACCATCTACATCGGCTCGGCGGAGGGCGGCGTCTGGAAAACCACGAACGGCGGGACCACCTGGAAATCATTGACGGATTCGCAAGCTTCGCTCGCCAGCGGCGCAATCGCCATCGATCCATCCAATTCTGAGACCATTTACGTCGGCACGGGCGAGGAAAATTTTGCCATCGACAGCTATTACGGCGCGGGAATTTTAAAATCCACCGATGCGGGCGCTTCCTGGAAAAACATCGTCGGCCCGTTCCTGCACGCCTACATTGGTGGGATCGCGGTGAGCCCAGCTAATAGTCAAGTTTTGTTGTGCGCTTCCGACATTGGTGTTTTCCGGTCGACCGACGGCGCCGAAACCTGGTCCCGCGTGCTCCCTGGCATCGGAACGGCCGTACTGTTCGATCCGACCAACGGAAATATCGCCTACGCGGCGCTCGGCAGTCCGTTCGGCGCGTTCAATAACGGCGTGTATCGCTCCACCGATGGAGGTCAAACCTTCGAGAGCGTCCGGGGCACGGGTTCCAGCGTTCTTCCCACAACGAACGTTGGCAGAATCTCGCTCACGATTGCGCCATCGGCCCCGACAACACTCTATGCCGCTTTCCACGACTATGTCAGCGGCAGCTTGATGGATATCTACAAAACCACCGACTCCGGCACTCTGTGGAATCGTACGCACGCGCCGGACATCTGTTTCGCAACCGGACAATGCTGGTATGACATGACGGTTCGGGTGAGTCCGACCGATCCGAATCTCGTTTTTGCGGGAGGCCAGACGGCGATCATCCAGACGACCGACGGTGGCGCAACCTGGCTGGCGCCTTATTTCATCGGTCCGAATCAGGAGCAGGCCATCCATCCCGATTATCACGATCTTCAGTTCACTCCCGACGGCAGCACACTGTACATCGCTAACGATGGCGGCATGTACAAGACCAGCGATGTCACAACCGAGCTGATCAACTGGACCGAGTTGAACGACACGCTTTCGCTCACGCAGTTTTATCCCGGAATCGCGATCCACCCGTCCAACCTAAAGGCGAGCCTGGCGGGCACGCAAGACAACGGGCTGCAGCGCTACAGCGGAAATTCGAGCTGGGATTATGTGAACTGCGGCGACGGGGGCTTCTCTGCCATCGACCGGATTGTTCCGTCGATCGCCTACACGGCCTGCGTGTCGGGCGACATTATCGATCGAACCACCGACGGCGGCAGCACATGGATCGCCAGCCAGTACGGGATCGATACCTCGGATCGCGCGCAGTTCGTGGCGCCCATGACCATCGATCCGTCGAATTCGCGCACGCTTTATTTTGGGACCTACCGTGTCTGGCAAACGCGCGACGGCGCAGGACAATGGCTGCCGATTTCTCCCGATCTCACAAACGGGCACAGCGCGTCGATCAAAGCCATTGCGGTAGCGCCGAGTGATCCGAACATCGTATATGCGGGAACATCCGACGGCAAGGTGCAGGTAACCAGTAACGCACTCGCCGGATTGAAGGCTTCGTGGATCGACCGCAGCTCGGGCTTGACGCTCCGGACTTTGACCAGCATTACCGTCGATCCAATCGATTCGGCGACGGCCTATGTGACCTATTCCGGTTTTCTAAATTCGACGGCGAAACCCACGCAGCACGTTTTCAAGACCATCGATTCCGGCGCGAAATGGACGGATATCAGCGGCAACCTCCCGGATCTTCCCGTGAATAGCTTAGCGGTAGACCCGGATCTGCCGGACACGCTATACATCGGCACGGATGCCGGCGTGATGGTGACCACCAATGGTGGAACATCCTGGTCAACGCTCGGCAGCGGGATGCCGAAAGTGGTGGTGGAAGCGGTGCTGCTGCATCGTCCGACGCGAACCTTACGTGCGGCGACGCACGGGCGCGGTGTTTGGGACATTCTGATTCCCTTACCCTCCACTTCGGGTTCGAACAATCCGACCCTGACAGCGCTGACGCCAAGCACCGCGAACGCCGGTAGTAAAGGACTCTCGCTTTCGGTAACAGGCGCGAATTTCTGGAACGGATCAACCCTTCGCTGGAACGGAGTGAACCGAACCAGCAAGGTGGTGGATGCGACACATCTGACCGCGCAAATCTCGGCGGCAGATACTGCAAACGTGGGTATCGCCGACGTGGACGTGTTCAATCCGTCCAGTGGCGGCGGCGCTTCGAATGCGCTCGCATTCACCATCGGTCCCGCGCCGAATCCGCTGGCCGCGGTGAATGCGGCAGCGGGTACGCAAAAGGGCCTTGCGCCCGGCAGCATCGCTGCCCTTTATGGAACGAATCTGGCTGGCACCACCGCGGCGGCAATCAGCGCTCCTCCGCTTCCGTTCACCTTAGGTGGAACGGCGCTGACCCTTCAGGGCCAGTCTCCTGTCGCCCTGTTCTATGTTTCTCCGCTGCAGATCGATTTTCAAGTTCCATTTGTTCCGGTCTTCGGAACGACGCCGGCAACGCTGACCGTGACGCAAGGCTCCTTAAGCCAGACGTTGAGCATCACCCTGGTGCCCTTTGCGCCTGCGATCTTCACCACCAATTCGCAAGGAACAGGACAGGCCGCCGCATTAATTGGAGCGTCGCTCGCGGCGCCGATCGGCGCATTTCCGGGATCGCGTCCCGCCAAGCCCGGTGATTCGGTATCCATCTTCTGCACCGGGCTGGGCAACGTGACCCATGCACCGGACTCCGGCGCTCCCGCCTCATCGAATCCCTTATCCCATACCCTCGGCACACCGTTCGTGACATTAGGCGAAGTAAAAGTATCGCCGTCGTTTTCCGGCCTCGCACCCGGATTCGTGGGCCTATATCAAGTGAACATCCAAATCCCCTCAGGAGCTCCGTCCGGATCCGCCGTCCCGATGGTCCTGATGATTGGCGGAGCCGCGTCGAACACGGCTACAATCGCAATTCAATAGCTGATGCGCAACAACAACTATTCGAACATTCTGGTCCGCGCCACCAACTGGGTGGGCGATGCCGTGATGTGCCTGCCCGCGTTGCGCACGATCCGCGACCGGTTTCCCGATGCGCATATTACGATTCTGGCGAAATCCTGGGTGGCCGATCTGTACGCGCAAGAATCCTTCACCAATCAAATCCTGATCTGCGATTCGAAACCATGGTGGAGTGTCGCGCTTGAGCTACGGCGGCATCGCTTCGATTGCGCGATTCTTTTGCAAAACGCTTTCAGCGCGGCTTGGGTGGCGTGCATGGCCGGGATTCCCACTCGCATCGGCTATAATCGCGACGGCCGAGGTCTGCTGCTGACGCGCGCGGTGAAAGTTCCGAAAGAGGGTGATATTCCGCCGCATCAGCGTTTCTACTACTTAGAATTGTTGCGCCGCGCTCGCCTCATCGATACTATGCCGGCGGGCGATATCCACATCACCGCGCTCGGACGCGGACGCGATCCGAAGCGCCGCGTGATCGGGATCAGTCCTGGCGCCGCGTACGGAACAGCCAAGCGTTGGATCCCGGAACGATTCGCCGAAGCAGCGGCCGAGCTGGCCTCCGCGCGAGGAGCTGCCTTGGCTCTCTTCGGTTCGCGCGCCGAGCACGACTTGTGCGAACAAATCGCGGAGATGTTGCCCGGCCACGCTGTCACCAATTACGCCGGCCGGACCAGCCTTGCGCAGTTTATCGAGCTGGCATCGCGCTGCGAGCTGTTTCTGACAAACGATTCGGGCGCCATGCACATCGCTTCCGCTTTGGGCGTTCCGACCGTCGCCATCTTCGGCGCAACCGACCATATCGCCACCGGACCCACGGGTCCGCACGCGCGCGTGGTTCGGCAAGACGTGGAGTGCAGTCCCTGCCTGCTGCGGGAATGCCCAATCGACCATCGCTGCATGACGCGCGTAAGCGCTCGGCGCGTAGTGGAGGAAGCGCTCGTTCTGCTGGAAAGCAGTTCGAGCGGAACGTACCAGCGGGATCGGATGGCCGGCGCTTAAATAGTGGCGCCGGCGTCGCTGCGCGCACTGTTAGACTGGTTCTCTTGGACACTCGTACAAAAATTGTTTCAGAGGCCGAGGCCCGCCGGCGCTTGCCCGGCGAATCCGCGCGATGGTTGTCCGGATACTTCGATCCACTGCTCGCCGAACACGTAAAGTTGCTGCGTGCTCACACCGCGCCCGGCCAGAAGCTGGTGGTGGAGATTGTAAACCCGCCCCGGCCGTTGCTTGCCGCACGAGCGCGTGCGGAACTGGTGGCGGCGCTCGGTCTGGTAGATTTCGTTGTACTGCGGGACGAGCCAAAAGTAACGGAACCGCCGGCCGACGCGGGTGTCACGGAACGATTCATCCAGCACGTGTTGCACCGGCATCATCCGGAAGGACGGGAATGAACGGCCCGCGAATTTTGGTGGTCCGATTGGGAGCGATGGGCGATATTATCGCTGCCCTGCCCGCAGTCGCCAGCCTGAAGCACAGCCTTCCGCATTCAAAAATCGTTTGGGCGGTGGAATCAAAATGGAGCCCGCTGCTCGAAGCCAATCCGTACGTCGATTCGCTGCTGCTGTTCGATCGCCGGACGTTCGCAGGACTCAGAAACGCTTGGCGGGAGCTGCGCGCCGAGCGGTTCGATCTCGGTGTGGACTTCCAAGGCTTGATCAAATCTGCCCTGGTGGCATCAGTGGCGCGGCCGGAACGCATCTTCGGA
>DATGIH010000510.1:0-3977 GCA_035295865.1 Bryobacteraceae bacterium | reverse complement strand
GCCCCGCCCACGTCACAGCCGCCAACATCCACGGAAAAGTTCTGAACGCCGCAGGCCCCTGGCGCTCCTCCGGCAACTGGTGGACCCCCACGCAATGGACCCGCGACGAATGGGACATCACGCTTTCCAACAGCACTCTGTACCGCATCTACACCGAACCCCCAGACCGCTGGTTTATAGAAGGCAGCTATGATTAGCGTGCATCCGCGTTCATCCGCGGCCAAAAATACTTACGTCGAACTCCACGCGCGATCCGCATTCAGCTTCCTCCAAGGCTCCTCCACCCCCGAAGAACTCATCACCCGCGCCGCCTCCCTCGGATTCCCCGCCCTCGCCCTGCTCGATCACGACAACGTCAGCGGAGCCCCGCGCTTCCACATGGCCGCCAAAAAAGCCGGACTTCGCGCCCACATCGGCGCCGAAATCACCTGCACCGACGGACATCGCTATCCGCTGCTCGCCGAAAATCGCGCCGGATATCAAAACATCTCCCGCCTGATCACCCGCATGAAGCTGCGCGCCAAAAAAGGCGAAGGCGCGGCGATTCCGGAAGAGCTCGCCGAATTTTCCAAAGGAATCGTCTGCCTCGCAGATCGCCCCGACCCCAACATCATCGATCTCTTCGGAGCCAAAAACGTCTACGTGGAACTCCAGCGCCACTTCAATCGCAATCAAGAGGCGCACAATCAGATGCTCGTCGACTTCGCGCGATCCCGCAATCTCCCGCTGCTCGCAACCAACGGCGTAAGCCACGCAGCTCCGCAAGCGCGCGAAGCGCTCGATATCCTCACCTGCGTCCGTAACAAAGTCACCATCCACGAAGCCGGCCGATTGCTCTCCATCAACTCCGAGCGCTATCTCAAAGATGCCCGCCAGATGGAACGCATCTTCCGCGATCATCCGGATGCCATCGCCAACACGCGCGAGCTTTCCGATCGCCTGCAGTTCACACTCGCCGATCTCGGCTATCAGTTCCCCAAATATCCAGTCCCGCCCGGCGAAACCATGAACTCGTTCCTGCGCCAATGTGTCGCCAAAGGCGAGCGCGAGCGATATTATCCAAACGCCTTCACCGCCGAACTCTGCCGCCGCGCTCACGCGCAGATTCAAAAAGAGCTGGCGCTCATCGAAAAGCTCGATCTCGCCGGATATTTCCTGATCGTCTGGGACATCGTCGAGTTCTGCCGCTCCCAAAACATCCTGGTGCAAGGCCGCGGATCGGCCGCCAACAGCGCCGTCTGCTACGCGCTCGGAATCACCGCAGTGGACGCCGTCGCCATGGAACTGCTCTTCGAGCGCTTTCTCTCGGAAGAACGCGGCGAGTGGCCGGATATCGATCTCGATCTTCCCAGCGGCGATCAGCGCGAGCGCGTCATCCAGCACGTCTACCAGCGCTACGGAAAACTCGGCGCCGCCATGACCGCCAATGTCATCACTTATCGCGGACGCTCCGCTGTGCGCGACATCGGAAAAGCGCTCGGATTCCCCGAGCCGGATCTCGGCCGCATCGCGGCTCTCGTTCCTTCTTGGGGCTGGACCGATCCCAAGGACACGGCCGAGCGCCAATTCCGCGAAGCCGGATTCTCGCCCGACAATCCGCTCATCTCAAAATTTCTGGATCTCTACATGGGCATCCGCGATCTGCCGCGCCACCTTGGCCAGCATTCCGGCGGCATGGTGATCTGTGAAGGCCAGCTCGATTCCGTCGTTCCGCTCGAACCCGCCACCATGCCCGGACGCGTGGTCATTCAATGGGACAAGGAAGATTGCGCCGATCTCGGCATCATCAAAGTAGATCTGCTCGGTCTCGGCATGCTGGCCGTGCTCGAAGATTCCATCCGCCTCATCGGCGAGTCCTATCACGAAAAAGTGGACCTCGCACATCTGCCGCAGAACGATCCGAAAGTCTACAGCTCTCTGCAAAAAGCCGACACCATTGGGCTTTTTCAAGTAGAAAGCCGCGCGCAAATGTCCTGCCTGCCGCGCATGCGCCCCGAACGTTTCTATGACATCGTGGTGCAGGTCGCGATCATTCGTCCCGGCCCCATCGTCGGAAAAATGTTGAACCCGTATTTGCGCCGCCGCCAGGGCCGCGAAAAACCGGAGTGCCTGCATCCGCTGCTCGAACCGATTCTCGCGCGCACGCTCGGCGTCCCGTTATTCCAGGAACAGCTTTTGCGGATGGCGATGGTAGTCGCCAACTTTACCGGCGGCGAAGCCGAAGAGCTGCGCCGCGCCATGGGCTTCAAGCGATCCCAAGCCCGGATGCAGGAAATCGAAACCCGCCTGCGTTCCGGCATGACAGCCAACGGAATCGCGCCGAAAACACAAGAGGTCATCATCCAATCCATTACATCGTTCGCGCTCTACGGATTCCCCGAATCCCACGCGGCCAGCTTCGCCTTGATCGCCTACGCCAGCGCCTATCTCAAATGCCATTACCTGGCAGCTTTCACCGCAGCAATCTTAAACAACCAACCCATGGGATTCTACGCGCCCGCAACATTAGTAAAAGATGCCCAGCGCCACGGCCTGCATTTCAAACCGATCGACGTCACCAAATCGGATTGGCCCTGTACCATCGAAGAACACAACGGCCAACTCTGGGTCCGCCTCGGCTTCAATTATGTAAAAGGCCTGCGCGAACCCCCCGCCCAAGCCATCATTCAAGCGCGCCGCCAATCTCCATTCACCAGCATTCAAGATCTAGTGAACCGCGTCCCCGAACTCCGCAAAGACGAACTAAGAAAACTAAGCGAAATCGGCGCCCTCAACTTCATCACCGAATCCCCCAGCCACCGCCGAGCCACCCAATGGGATTCAGAACTCGCAATCCGCCCCACAGGCCCACTCTTCACGGAACCCTCGCAGCCCCCAGCCCCCAGTCCCCAGCCCCTCTTCCCCATGACCCCGACCGAGCGTCTAAACGCAGATTTCCACCATACGCGTATAACAATCGGTAATCACCCTATGGCGTTCCACCGCGAAAAACTCAACGCGCTCGGCGTCACTCCCGCCAATCAGCTCCGGAAAATCCGCAATGGATGGCCGGTCCGCACCGCTGGATGCATCATTTGCAGACAACGCCCCGGCACAGCCAAAGGGCTCCTTTTCCTCAGCGTTGAAGATGAGACCGGAGTTTCGAACGCCGTCGTCATGCCCGATGTTTTCGATCGCGAACGCGCCACCATTCTCAACAATTCTTATTTAGTCATTGAAGGCGAAATGCAGAACATCGACAATGTTCTCACCGTAAGGGCCACGCGATTTGAGCCGCTCCATGTCGCTGAAGAAGCAGTTCCTTCCCATGATTTCCATTAGGAATAGAACGTTGGAACCAGTACCACCCATGTCTTAGTTTGCCCCTCTCTACTCATGAGCTGCTCACTGCTCCGCTTCATTCTATGGGTGGGACCAAATGAAGCTCAGCATTCAACTAGCGGCGATCCTGGCAATTGTCACACTGCCGGCCAGCGCCGACGTCATCACCATCATGTCTGCATCGAGCATCGCGAACGCCAATGCGGATCGCAACAATTGGCTGGCTGCCAACTTCTCAAGTGGCGCCACGGCCGATACCCTGACCAGCTTTGAGGACGACACCAAAGGGCCTTGGACTTCGTTATCCACCACGGTCGGAACCTTCAGCGCGATCGCTGGCGGCCAGGGCTCCACAGGCAGCGGTACCGGCAAAAACGAATTCACGGTTCTCAACAGCTCCAATTCGCCGTTTCAAGGCCGATACAACACCACGCCGGGCGGAAAGAATTGGCTGGATTCGAACGATATTACGAAACTGCAACTGACCACATCGCTCACTACGGTTTATTTCTTCATTACCGATGCCGACGATACCGGAGGCACACTTACTCTTCAGACCGCGGACGGAACCACGAAAACATTTTCCACCGATAACGCGAACGGAAACATTTTCTTCGTTGCTATTACTTCCGTTGATCCAATCGGCTACATTCGAT
>DATGIH010000509.1:0-4338 GCA_035295865.1 Bryobacteraceae bacterium | reverse complement strand
GACGATCCGGCATCATTGGCGCCCAGGAATTTCGGCATCGGCTTCGAATCGAAATGTCCGGTGACAACCAGCGCGCGGTCAGTACCGCCCGGGAACGTCGCGATGATGTTGCGCATCGGGACGCGGCCTTCCGGCGTGTCGGCGGTAAATGCATCGAACGAAACCTGGCAATGCAGAGTTTTCAACTGCGCTTCGATGTACGCCTGCAATTTGAGATTCGCCGGCGATCCGGGTGGTCTCGGTCCGAATGCGACGGATTTGCGCGTAAACTCCAGCGCCGATGTTCCGCTGAAGTCCGCCGCAAAGGCCGCAGTTGCCAGCAGCATTAGGAGCGCTTTCGAGCGGTGCATATATATCCCAGTGTAAAGTTACGCTCGCGGTCGAGCGAATCGAACCACGGCAGAATCAGCGCGGGGGGCGCAAGAAAAATCGCCGCCAGAAAAAAGAATGGGCCGGGGAAAAATTGCAGGCCGTTCAACAAGCGCCGCGACAGCAGCCGGAAATATCCGCCGACGGGTTCGATCGAGAAATCGGTGAGCCCGGCTTTCTCGAACAGATACGCAATTCCATGCCGGGTGTAGCGAAAATAATCGTGCGGCGATTGGTGCACTTCCCATTCATGCGGCACGATCATCAGCAGCCGGCCGCCGGGCGCGAGCGTTCGCGCCATTTCAAGAATGGCGCAGCCGGGTTCGCGCACATGTTCGAGCGTAACAATGTTGATGCAAGCCGCGAAGCTTCCATCCGGAAAAGGCAGCGCGGTCAAATCCGCGATGGCGTCCAGTTTTCCGTAATCCCAGGCAGCGTCGCCCACCGCAAGATCCACCGCGATGTAGCGCTGGCGGGGAAAATATTTGGCATGGACGCGTTCGCCCGCGCCAGCATCCAAAACAAACGTTCCCGCGTCGACGCCCGAGGAAAAGTTTTCGAGCGAATCGTCGATGGCGGCTTCAAAGTGCAGAATATGACGGCGCAGAAACGCAGGAAGCCGGCGCTCGATGGCCCGATAGGTCAAGTTTTCTTGCGCGCCTCGAGCATAATGGTGGAACCGGCGCCGCAGGCCGCTTCGAACAGCGTGAAAGGCAGTCCCGCGATGAGGATTCCGAAGTACAGCAGATCTTTCATGAGCTTCACGGCTGGGGTTTCGCGGATTTTGCGGACGCGCCGGGCCATGGGATCGAGCGACGGGGCGATGCTGGAAGCGAAGCCGGCCGGGTTGTCGCGCAGAGAAAAATGTTTGCGGCGCACGACTTCGAAGCCGCAGTAATCGAGCAGATGTTCCAGGTCGCGCTGGCGGTAATTCACCAAGTGGCGCGGGACATCGACCCCGTTCCAATGTTCGCCGAACATCAGGAACTGCCAGGACGATGCATTCGGGACTTGAATCACCAGGCGTCCGCCGGATGCCAGCAAATCGCGCGCAGATCTTAAATACTGGACGGGCTCATGTAGGTGCTCCAGCACGTGGAACATCGTTACAACGGCGCAGGTCCCGCGCTCGATGGGGCCTTCGGACAAATCCCCGCGAACCACCGCGACATGATTTTGTTTCCAAGCGGCGCTGGCGGCTTCGTGGGATTTTTCCAAGCCTAATACGGCTTGCCCGCGCTCGCGCAGCATGCGGAGCAGCAATCCGCCGCCGCAGCCGACATCGACGATCAGGCCGTTCTGCTTTGAATTCTCCAGAGCGCGCATTACGAAGTTCACGTGATCGCGCAGAACAAATCGGCGATACTGCTCTTCGATCTTCGAAGCCGCGTCTTCATCCGGCGTGTACCAATATTCGGCCGGATAGTAGCGCGAGAGTTCCTGCATGGTCGGCCGAGGCTCCAGGCGGATCAAGCGGCAGTTCTTGCATTCGACCAGCAAGAAGCTTTTGTCGGTGGTGTGGAACAAACGGTCGCGGCCGTGGAATAGTGTGCGAACGCCGGCTTCGCCGCAGCCGGGGCACTCCATGCGGGAGAAATCCGGGCCGCTGGTGGTTGGCTGAGACTTGAGGCCGAGCATCAAATCGCCTGTTCCGTTAGCTGCTTCAGCGGAATCCGGTGGCTCAAAATCAGATTCCGAACTTCGCGCGGTGACAGCTTGCGTATTTGGTTTACGCGGCGGCGTTTCTTGAGCATCGCCGGCAGCAGCGTCAGGGCTTTCAGATCGCCCATCAGGAGCGCCGTCGCCGCCCGGATTTTTCCTTGCATGCCGGGAAATTGGCCCACTTCGCCCCGGTTGCGCATTGCCGCCCAAAGGCTGGCCAGCACGCGAGCGAGGAAGTACGCGCCGTTCAGCCAAAGCAAACTCCAGGGAAACAATTTCGCGGCCAGCAGTACGCGGTTTCTTTCGATGAGCTCGATGCGGCGGCTGGATCGCACACCCAACGTTGTGCCGCGGCGATGCCGCACCACAGCGCTCGGAACATAGAGGCAGTTCCAGCCTGCGATTCTCGCGCGCAGACCCAGCTCGGCGTCGTCGGCGTATGCAAAAAAATCTTCGTCGAAGCCTCCAATCTCATCCAGCATCTTGCGCCGGTACATCGCTGCGCATCCATCCGGCCAGAGAACTTCTTCCACGCGATCGTACTGGCCGTGATCGATCTCACCGCTACCTCGTCCACGATTCTGGCCGTCGGGATAAATCAAATGTCCGACTTTGTCGATGCGCCGCGGATCCTCGTACACCAGAATCTTTGACGCGGCCATTCCGATTTCAGGGCCAGATTCAAAAGCGTTCGATAGTGCCTGGAGCCAACCCGGCTCCGCTTCCGCATCATTATTCAGTAGAGCAATTAACTCCGAGTTAGACGCCGCGAAGCCCTGATTGTTGGCCGCGCAGAAGCCGCGGTTGTCAGGATTTCGAATAAGCTTCAGCCGGAAAGTTTCTTGCGACGAAAATTCTCGCAAGGCCATTTCCTCGGAACCATCGTCAGAACCATTGTCTACCACTACTACTTCAAACGGTTGCTTCAACTGCTGCCGTGTAAGTGATTGCAAGCAGGATCTCAAAAGATCGCGGCGATTCCACGTTACCACGACCACCGAAACCGTGAGACCTGGGAATTCTTCCACCCGACTGTTGTATTATAACCGTAAGCTGGAAGGCTATTTGTATGCTGTCGGTTGGAAAGGTACTACAAGGTGCCCGGCTGGAACAACAGCTGGATCTACCAACAGTGTCCGCCCGGACAAAAATGAGCATCCGTTATCTCGAAGCCATCGAGGCGGATGATCGCCGGAGCTTGCCGAGCGGCTTCTTTTACAAGAGCTTCGTGGATCAGTATGCCCGGTTTCTCGGCGTGGATCCGCGCGAGATCAACGCGGAAGTGGAACGGCTGATCAGCAGCGATGCCCCTCTACCCCTGCCGGGATACGAAAATGTAGTATCGCGCAGCGTTTCTCCGATGCGATCGTGGCGTTTCACTGCGCGGCGCGCGTTCCTTTCTTTGGCGACGCTTGTGACTGTGATGTTGGGGTGCTCGGGAATTTACTTGTGGTGGCACCAGGGAAAATTCTGGGCGTTCCGGACGGAGAGTGCGCGGAGTGCGCCTCCTCCGACGACGCCGGCTTCGTTTTCGAGAGAGACAGTTGCGCCGGCGCCGAAAGCCGTGCGGGCGGAAGAGCCGGAGGCAGTTGCGCTGACGCCGGGATACAAAGTCCTGCTGAATTTAGTGGCGCGCGAGGCAACGTGGCTTTCGATTTCGTCCGAAGGCAAGCGGTTGTTCTCGGGCGTGCTGGCCGCGAACGAGACGAAGACGGTGGCGGGGAAAGAATCCGCTTGGATGAAGGTGGGAAATGCGGCGGGCTTGGATGTGACGTTGAACGGGAAGCCGATTGGTCCACTGGGGGCGCGCGGGCAGGTTTTGGTGGTGGTGTTTACGCCGGACAAATTCCAGATTGTGCCGCCGGCTCCGCGAGAGGGCGATTAGGCGGGGCGCTAACAGAGTAAGCAGAAACTGTCTCGGCTGGAAAAATGGTCACAGGCACGAAATTCCGCGCCGGCCAATCTTTGTTTGCGGCGCATGACTCGCGCGGAAATTCGAGCCTGTCACCACATTTCCGAATGGACCTGGTTCAGCTACTACGCAATGGGCTGCGGCATGCTGCTCGCTGCGGCGGAATGGCGGCGAGGCGGCATGGCGACGCGACGTGCAACGAGCGAGCCTTGGCGCAATTCGTACTCCGCGTTGGTGGCCAACTGAACAACTTTGACAATATAGCCTGCGGCAATCAATTCCAAGCAGATCGCTCGGGCATTTTGGATGCCTCGGGCGAGATAGAGCGTGCCGGGAGCGTCCACCGAGCGCCACAGATATAGGCAAAAGACGTCGTCGTTGCGTGCGATTCTAGG
>DATGIH010000508.1:0-7443 GCA_035295865.1 Bryobacteraceae bacterium | reverse complement strand
AAGATCTAGTTCTGTGTGATACCTTACTGTATAAGGTCACTAGGGCCTCTTGACCTCCCGGCTCCAGTATTATAGAGTCTTAGAGTTTGAGTTTGAAGATCCCATTACAAGGAAAACGATGACGGACAGTCACCGCTCCGGCATTCTTACAACCTCAATCTTAGTCGTACTGGCACTCCCACTCGCCAGTTGCATCTCCAGCAAGTCGCCGCAGGCTTTCAAGCTTTCTTTCCTCCCGGCCACACCGGCGCCGGAGCCGGCGATGGAGGAACCACCGAGGATTGAATCGGGCCTGTATTCCAACGAAACGCCGGAAATCGTCCAGCGCGTCCTGGCTCCGCCCAAGAATACCGAAGCCGATTCCCGGATCTTCAAGGCTGAAATCCATTTCGATACCGGCCGTAAGCTCTACCAGCAGGGCGACCTCGCCGGAGCCCGCCGTGAGTTTGACGCCGCCATCGACGTGCTCCTCTCTGCCCCTGAGAACATCCCGGATCGCCAGCGGCTGGAACACCGGCTGGACCAGATGGCTGAAACCATCTACCGCTACGACCTGGAAGGCCTCGGTTCGGGCGCGACCCAATCGGAAGTGGTCTACGACAAAACTCCCCTCGACGAGATCCTCACACTTACATTCCCGACCGATCCAAATCTCCGGCCGAAAGTGAAAGAGGAAATCGCAGCCACCGTTTCCCAATTGCCGCTCGAAGAGAATGACGCGGTTCTCAGCTATATTCACTACTTCTCCACGGATCGCGGCCACAAAACCTTGGTCGCCGGGCTTCGCCGCTCCGGCCGCTATCGGCCGCTCATCCAGCGCATTTTGGATGACGAAGGGGTTCCCCAGGAGTTGATCTTCCTCGCTCAGGCCGAGTCCGGCTTCCTGCCTCGCGCGAAATCATATAAAGCTGCGGTTGGCATGTGGCAGTTCGTCCAGTTTCGCGGCCGCCAGTACGGCCTCAACCAGACCGCGACCTCCGACGACCGCATGGATCCGGAAAAAGCCACCCGCGCCGCCGCCCACCACCTGCACGATCTATATGCGGAGTTCGGCGATTGGTATCTCGCGATGGCCGCCTACAATTGCGGACCTTACTGCGTGGAACATGCCGTCCAGCGCACCGGCTATGCCGATTTCTGGGAATTGAGCCGCTTGAACGTGCTGCCCAAGCAAACCGCTAACTACGTGCCGCTCATCATCGCCATGACAATCATGGCCAAGAATCCCAAGGATTACGACCTGGAAGGCATCGATTTCGATGAACCGGTCCACTACGACACCGTGGAGATCGACGCCCCCACACACCTGGCATTGGTCGCCGATGCCTCCGAACGCCCCGTTTCCGAAATCCAGGATCTCAATCCAGCAGTCTTAAAACTAGTAGCGCCGTCCGGATATCAATTGCGTGTCCCGCAAGGCACCTCGGATGCAGTTCGTATCGCTTTGAACCAGGTCCCCGCCGCTCATCGCGCAAGCTGGCGCATTCACCGCGTCATCGATGGCGAGACTCTCGACGCCATCGCCCATCGCTACTCGACATCGGCAACTTCCATCTCGGCTGTGAACCAGAAAGTCCGCGTACCGGAGACCGGCGACCTGCTGGTAATTCCAGCCGGCTATCCGCAGCGCGCCACTGTTCGCACCACCGCCGTTTCGGCCCGGCACAAAGTGACTCGCCGGAGTACCACCGCCCGCAAGCCGACCGCGGTGACGTACAAGACCGCCGCCCTCGCCAGCAAACATCGGCCTAGCGTGAACTAGCCGGCGTTTGTTACCTCGAAAAAAGTCCTCAGTTTTTCTATTGCCTTCCCAAAAAAACGAGTTATTCTAGATTGTGGTTTAGCCCTACAGGAGGCCTCTATAATGTTTGACAACTTTCGCTTCGCCGCTGACGAAGATCTGGACGACTTCGGGTATGAAGAAGAACACCTGGATGTTCAACCTGGAGGCAACGATTACGGAACAGAGGACGAAGACGAGGACGAGATAGCGCCAGCGCATCCGGCTACGACAGAACATGCTCCACCGCCCGCTCCCGTGCACACTCCCGCACCCGCCAGCGAGGCGCCTCCCAAGAAGAAACCGGTGAAAAAGGCCACAGTGAAACCCGCAGCCGAAGCGCCGAAGGCGGCGGCTCCTGCAAAAAAGGCTCCCGTTAAGAAAGCGGCCGCGAAGAAACCCGCCAAGAAGGCCGTCGTGAAGAAGGCCGCTGTGAAGAAGGCCGCTGTGAAGAAAGCCGCGCCCAAAAAAGCCAAGAAGGCGCCTGCCAAGAAAGCGGCTAAGAAGGCTCCGACAAAGAAAGCCGCGAAGAAGGCAGCCAAGAAAGCCGCCAAAAAAGCAGCGAAAAAGAAGAAGTAGCGTTCCAGTTCGGGCAGGGGGACTTCAAAAATCCACCTGCCCAAATCAAGAGCCTTTAATCCTTACCCACCGCCGTCCGGCACCGCTCGAACAACTGCAGCAAAGCGTCCGTGTATTCTTCCGGTGTCTTCGCGGTCTTCCCTGTAAAGCCCGCCGCGCCCGTCCCCTTTCCGTAGCCGGTAGTGACGGCGATGAACTTCATTAGCTCCAACGCTACTTCATCGCGGGTGCGTGACGGGAGCGAAATCTGGGGTGTGTCTTCAGCCATAGATTCAGCGTACCGCAAGCGTCATCGTGCGATCGAACCTGGGTCCATGCCTTTTTCCAAATCGAACACCGCCCCCACCGATCCCACCGCGCAACGCTTCCGGTCCAAGCCCGTGAGCTCTCTGATTTTATACACCGCCTCGATGCCGGTACAATGCGCCCCGAGAAAATTGCCAATCCCAAACTCCTTCAGTTTGCCGGCGGTCCAGCGGAGCCTTTCATCGTCCAACTGGTAGAGGTGAAATCCGCCGATCGCGGCATAAATCGGCGCAGTCCGGATCTTCTCGCGCGAGTAATCCAACGTGTTAATCACCCCGGAATGCCCGCATCCTGATAACACCACTAACCCCCGCGCGGTATTGATCACCAGCGACATATCCTCGGGAAGATTGTCTTCTTTCCATCCCTCGGGCGTCTGAATCTGCCGCGTCCCGCTCCAATTCCGCTCCGGATATTTGCGCGGCACCGGACCAGTGAGCCAAATGCCGTTCCACACCTCCGTTGGATGATCGATCTCGATGAACTTCCCGCTGCTCGCCTCATAATCGCGCCTGACGCCGGCGAACAATTCGAAAGGCTTGCCGGCCGCAGTCTGCCGCACCGTAAAAATTCCTTTTCCCACGTAGGCCTGCGATAGCGCCGCCGGATTCTTTTCCTGCAACGCATGCCGAAGCGTAATCAAACCACCGGTATGATCCAGGTGATGGTGGCTGAGGATCACATCGTGAATATTGGTCAGATCGACTTTCAGCTCCTTCGCGTTATTCAGGACCGTATCCGGACGCGCTCCCGTGTCGAACAGGATCCGATGCCCATCCGCCTCCACGACCGCCGCAAAGCCCCATTCTCCGATTCCATCATCGGCAGTCAGCATCGTCGAAAGCACCTGAATGCGCAGCGATTTCACTTGATACGCCGGATCTGGTTGCGCCGCCAGCGTCGCAGCCGCCAAGAACATCCAAAAACCCGTCTTCATGCCTACAACCCTACCAAACTCAACTACACCACTCTCAGTAAAATAGATCGTCGGCCTCCATTCATGCTCGTCCAAGCCACGCGTCTGATCCGGAAAATGCGCGGTGGAGCGCAGGCCCACCTGCTTGAATGTGACGACGGCCACTTCTACGTTGTTAAATTCCGCAACAATCCTCAGCACCGCCGCATTCTGGTGAACGAATGGATCGCTTCCTCATTCTTGAGTTACCTGCAAATCTCCACGCCGGAAACGGCTCTGGTCAACATACCCGCCGATTTCATCGCCGCGAACGCCGATCTTCACATCCAACTCGGCAGCCGGCGCCTGGCGGTCGAATCCGGCTGGCATTTCGGATCCCGCTACCCGGGCGATCCAACCAAAATCATGGTGTATGATTTCATCCCGGACGTGCTCTTAGATAAAGTCGTCAATCGCAACGAATTTCTGGGCGCATTAGTCTTCGACAAATGGATTGGAAATGCCGACGCCCGGCAAGCCATCTTTTTCCGCGCGCGCATCGAGCGGCGTCCGTCAGCGGCGCCGCGTCCAGGCGACCGTCGAGGCTTCGTCGCACATATGATGGATCACGGCTACGTTTTTGACGGGCCGCATTGGACCTTCACCGATTCCCCGCTGCAGGGCCTTTACTTCCGGCCGAGCGTTTACCTTCAGGTCCGGTCTTTTGTGGATTTTGAGCCTTGGCTCGACCAGGTATTGAATTTCCCCGAAGAGGTGGTCGATCAAGCTCTGAAACAAATCCCGCCGCAATGGCTCGAAACCGATGCCTCCGCGCTCGAGGCCATGCTCACAAAATTGATGGCGCGCCGGAAGCGGGTACCGGATTTGATTCGCGCCAGTCAAACGGGCCGCATGAATCCGTTCCCCAATTGGCACTAATGGCGGGCGCTTCCCACCAAATGTAGTAGCTCCGTCACGCTCGATTGCATGGCATGCGCCTGCGCATTCAACTGCTGGGCAGCCGCCGCGCTTTCTTCCGCATTGGCCGCCGTCGCCTGCGTCACTTGATTCATGGTTGCCATCGCGCTTGTGATTTGCGTGATGTCTTGCGATTGTTTGCCGGAAGCGCCGGATACGTGCGAAGCCACCTCCACCATCTGCCTCACGCGTTGCACAATGTCCTGGAACGATTCCGCCACCTTGGCGCTCAACATCACGCCGCTCATGGTATTCGCCGCCGCGCTCTCAATCTTGCCGGTGGTCTCCTTGGCTGCTTGGGCGCTGCGCAGCGCCAGATTCCGCACTTCATCCGCCACCACGGCGAAACCCATGCCGGCTTCTCCGGCCCGCGCCGCCTCCACCGCTGCATTCAACGCCAGAATGTTGGTCTGGAACGCAATTTCGTCGATGGTCTGAATAATCTTCGCGATGTCATTACTTGACGCTTCAATGGCGGCGACCGCCGAGGCCATTTTTTGCATATCCGCCGAGCCTCGATCGGCGGCCGCCTCTACCAGCTTCGCGAACTCGCCGGCCTGCGCCGCGCTCGCCGTATTGCGCCGATTAATGCCCGCGATCTCCTCGGTCGACGCCGCCGTTTCTTCTAAGGTCGCGGCCTGCTCGCTGGCCCCTTGCGCCAATGCCTGGCTCTGCGAGCTCAACTGACTCGCGGCCGCCGCCACCTGCTGCGATCCATTCAGCAGCCGATCCGCGATTTGCCGCACCGTTCCGGCGATCCCCCGCGATAGCATGAGCGTCAGTGTCACCGTTATTCCGAGAATCCCCAAAAAAATCGCGATGATATATGTCCGGTACCGCGCCTGTTCGCTTACGATCCGCTCATCCAGGCTCATTCGCGCCGCCTCGATATTGTCGATGTAAACGCCTGTCCCGATGAAAAAGTCGGTTCCGGGAATCAAGGTTGCATACCCCAGTTTTGGCTGAATGCCCTTGCCTTCTTTGGCGAAATAATAGGTAACAAATCCTCCGCCGGCCGAAGCCTTCTCGGACAGGGCTCGCACAAACGCGAATCCCTTCTTGTCCTTCAAATCGATCATGTCCTTCCCATTGCCGCTCTTGTCGATGGGAACGTTGATTCGCCTGCCGGAGGTTTCGTAGGAAAAAAAGTAACCGGAACGATCGTCAAAAAACCGGATCGGATCCGTTTCCGCCACCACCTCGTCCAGCTTCTCTTCCCTCGTCTTGAACTGCTTCAACCGCGCCCCTAAAGTTTGCGCTTCGCTATCCACCACGGACTTTAACGTCGTCTGGTGCCCCGACATCATCAGGCTCTCCAGATTCGGAAAAATCACCTTCTCAGTCATCTCCCCTGCGATGTATGAGTTGGTCGTCTGCAACCCCACCAATCCCACCAGCGTCAACGCCGGCAGGATCATCAATTTATGACTTAACGTCAGATTTCCAAACACCCCAAGCATCTCCCCGTAGGCCGAAGCCCTACCTTTCATATCGGATAGGGCCGGGAAACTTTAGGTGACCTTCGAAGCTCGCACCTGCGCCAACGTTCTGCGCGTCGCCGACCGGCTTCTGATCCGCGATCTTCGCGATTCGCGCGGCGGATTTCCGGACGGCTGCTAGCCTCTACCCGGCAACCGCTGGGACATACGGAAATACCTTGCGCGGTTTCGACGTCCCATCCGGAAATGCGTGTCCCATCGCGGTCAACACGTCCGGCTCAATCCAAAAATGGGTCGCGAGCCTTGCCCGCCCACACTCGCAACCCGGATGGCGTCTTAACCACTTCATCAGTATTTACACTGGCAACGATCACACCAACCGCATCCGGATTGGCCGCGTCCGCGCCTTCCATTCGCCGGACAACAATCGCTGCATCCGTGGGCATCGCGTCGCCGGCCAAATCTACTTTGAATTCATACATGCCTTCCGGATGGTAACCAGGCGCCGGAATGGGTCCGAAGATGGAATGACAGACATGGCAAACACCTGAACGATTCGCGCCGCAACCACATCCCGAGACCGGTTGAACTATCCGTAATGATTTCTGGTCCGTGCGCACTACCTCGAACTGGGTAGATGAAAATCCCCGCTTGTGGGCTTTCTCGGAAACACTCCATCATGCAAAATGGACTCGATGCCAAATACACTTGCAGGAAAAATCGCACTTATCACCGGCGGGTCGCGCGGAATCGGCGCCGCAATCGCCAAACATCTCGCGTCCCACGGGGCAGCCGTCTCTCTCACCTACGCCAAGGACGGCAAAGCCGCTTCGTCGGTCGTGGACGCCATCGAAAACACGGGCGGCAAAGCCATCGCAATTCAGGCTGAAGCCAGCGACGCGGAAGCTGTGAAGACCGCCGTAGATAAGACGGCAAAGACGTTCGGCCGCATCGACATCTTAGTGAACAATGCCGGAACAGCCATTCCGAAGCCCTTCGAACAAACAACGTTGCAAGAGATCGACCGCATGATCGCGATCAATGTCCGGGGTACTCTTGTCGCTACACAGGCAGCGCTGCCCCACATACCAAACGGCGGCCGTATCATCACCATTGGATCCTGCATCGGCGAGCGCGACATGACTCCGGGCCTCGCCGCCTATGCCGCCACCAAAGGAGCCGTGAAGATGTTCACGCAAGGATTGGCGCGTGAATTGGGCAGCCGCGGCATCACCGTGAACAATGTGCAACCAGGGCCGATCGATACGGATCTGAATCCAGCCGCCGGAGATTGGGCCGCGCCGCAAATCGCCAACACGGCGCTGGGCCGCTACGGTACCGCCGACGAAGTGGCTGCTCTAGTGGCATTCGTCGCCAGCCCCGCGGCATCCTACATAACCGGCGCGAATCTCACCGTCGACGGCGGCACCAACGCGTAGCGCAACCTCCCTATATCAACACCGCGG
>DATGIH010000507.1:0-19669 GCA_035295865.1 Bryobacteraceae bacterium | reverse complement strand
AGGGGCGGGCGTGGGCACGGCGGCACTCTTGTTTCCGACCCCGGACGCATAGATCGCACCGTCCTTGCCGACAGCAACGGAAGTAATCTCGCGCTTGGGCGCCTGATACAAAACAAATCCCTGGCCGGCGGGTGAGACGCGAAGAACGAGACCGCCCGGTTCGGTGCCGACGATCAGATTATCCTGCGCGTCGAAGGCGATCGAGCGCGCATGCGTTTCTTCGGTTTTGAAAAACACGGAACCCTGGCCGTCTGGCGTAACGCGATGTATCTCGCCTTGATCGCCCGTGGCTACGAACAGATCGCCCTTGCGATTGAAGGCAAGCGCCCAGATGTATTTCTGGTGCGGATCGTAGAAGACATGGGGCTTGCCATCGGCGCCGATCTTATAAACCTTGCCGTCCGGATCGGTTGCGGCGAAAACCGTGCCGTTCGAATCCACCACGACGGCATGGATTTCCAAGCCTTCGAGTTCAGCAAACGTGCGGCTCTTGCCTGCGGCGTCGATGGCAAAAAGCTTGGCCGATCCGCTACCCGATCCGCCGCCCGCGGTGTAGAGGTTGCCCTTGGAATCGGCGGCGACGCTCCACAGATAGGGAGTGGAGGAGTCGAAGAGCTCGGTGAATTCGGGCGCGGGGAAAATACGGCCATCGCTACGGAGCGAAAGATGATGGAGCGTTCCTTTTTCGAAATCGGAACGATCTCCCTGCTCCCAGAAACGAGTCTCGACGGCGAAGCAGACGCCCAGGGCGGCGAATGCCACCGCGCAGAATTTTAGGATTTTCATTTACCCGGTTCTTGAGAACGATTTATTTTACGGTCACTCGCAGCGAGTATGCGCCATCGATCATGAGGTCGAAGGGAATGCTGCCCTGTTCGACAGCGCTTTCCGACGAGCTAACTAAGTGACGGCTGGCGGTGCGTCCCGTTTGCATCACGTTTACAACCGAAGCGGGAAGGCTCGGCAGCGTCTTGTCTTCATAGAAAACCGTGGGACGCGGCTCGATCAGCGAGATATAGAGCTTGTTGTTGCTGCGCTCCTGATTGATCAACGAGATGGTTTGCGGAATATCCATGAAACGGTCGGACAATCCAGCGACGCTTTGCATGCGATTCAGCGTGTCGGCGTCGCTCAGTAAAATTCTATGATCACCCTTGGGTAATCCGGCCGGGATTTTCAGCGTGAACTCGCGTTCCAGGCGCTCGCCGCGGTACGGACGGAGGAACACGCGGACCGGCACTTCCGAGCCCGCCTCTACTTCGCTCGAGGGAATCCAGGCATTCTCGATTACCGCGACGCGGCGTTCGGGGAGTATATCAATTGTTGCATCGACACTCTTCAGTTTCGGCATCTGCACCGGATTCAGGAACAGCCGGTTGAACTTGTCGCCCCACCATCCCGCGAGCAGCATGGGCGCGGGAGCAGGCGCTTCGCCCGGAGCGAGCATGGTCGCGATGGAAAGGCCGGGTTGGCCGTCGAACTCCACTTTCCCACTCAGGCGATATGTCGTCTCTTCGGCGAAGTCGTTCATGCTCGAAATGGAGTTGAACAGTGTCAGCATCATCAGGTACGGCGTCCATTTCTGTTGGACGAAGACGTTGAAATGCAGATCTTTTTCTTTGCGGACGGAGTTGCTGTCGCCGAAAGACCGGACCTTCACGCTGACGGGAACCATTGCCGCCGTCGCGCCGAGTTCACCCATGATGGCGCTATGCCGATCCTGCCGCAGCGCGCCGACGATTTCCGTCGCATTGCCGAATTTGTTCGGTTGAAATTGAGAAGCCAGCGTCATCAACACATCGGATTTCGCCATCGGCATGTCGACGGGGCCGAGATTGAAGATGGGATGTCCGCAGGCCAGCATGTGCTTGCCATCGTTATAGGTAACGGTGCACATCCCGCTGACGCTCATGTCGCCGGTTACCAAAACCGCACTCACCGCGTCGCCGGGAGCCAGCGAATGCTGCCACCCGGGCACGGGCTTGGAATCCGTCAGCGTGCTGCTCGCGCCCCCGGCGGCGACGGTCATGCCCATCTGTTGGAAGAAAGGGCTGAATTGATTCAGAACGCTGGGCTCGAACCCCGCGAACGTGAGCGGCGTGTCGATGGGAGTCATGGTTGCCGTCGACGGAAATGAGTTGGAAGCGCCGGCCGAAACTACTTGCGCCATCATTCCTGACGGAACTTGGACGGATTCGCGCTTGGCCACCTTATCCGGCGTGCGCGCGTCGGCGGGACGCGATTCGTCAAAATCGTTCACTTCAAGCATGAGCTCGATGGGGGTGATGCCGCAAATGGCATCGGGAGAGAACACGCTGAAGCGGAGCGCCACGGCGCCCACCAGCTTGCCGTCAATGTACACTGGGCTACCGCTAAATCCGCCCGCCACGTTGGTCCGAATGGCTTTGCCGCCAAGTTTGGCAAGGATGATGTCTTGATGGGGACCCCATTGATTCTTCAGGATGCCGACGATCTCGACCGGAATGGGCTCCGGCTCGTTACCGGCAAGCACGGTCCAGGCGTAGCCTTTCATGCCGGGCTTCAGGTCGGCTTCTTTAAAAATCTCAGCTTTTCCAGCTTTGGGGCGGGTGGGCGCGGGCTCTTGCGCGAGAACGACATAGGAGCACGCAAACGCCACAACAAGTGCGGCAAACTTCTGCATGGAACCTTCCTTACGTACAGACGAATATAACTTTTTGACGTGGAGCACCGGGGTGCTGTTCCCATTATGATCCAGATTCGGCCGAGCGCCAAGGGTTTCGGGGTTAGGATTTCAAGGGCAAGCCGGTTGGCTTGCCCACGTCTCAGGCTTGCGGGTAGGTATGATCGGGATTGTAACCGCCACCGGCATCCTGGTCCAGTTCGGCCGGCGCTAGAGGTCCCTGTTTGGGAGGGGTTGCGGATTCAGCCGGATTACTTGTTTTGTTGCTCTTCGTCAACTCGTCAATCATTGGCTGGACGATACCCTGCTGTTCGATTGGTTTTTGGCTCATTGCGGGTCTCCTTTCTACTCGGATTTTAGGGACCAGCGGTCCTGATAGACGCGCCAGTAAGCTCAAATCCATGAAAACGGAGCAGCTAGAGGGAGGGAAGCGCCGTAACCCGTTAGGTTGTGGCCCGATTGGCCTGGCTGTGCGGAGCACCAGCCCATTTGAGCAACATCCCGCAGACGGCGTCGGTGAAGGCCTGGATGTCGGTCGGTTTCTGTACGTACTGGACGGCACCCAACGAGAGCGCCTCCTCAATTTCCGGCTCATTCCACGAGGAACTGAAGACAACAACCGGGATCTGCCGATTGGGGTAGCGCCGCAGCAAGGCATTGCCCGAAATTTTCGGGATATTCAGGTCAAGAACGATCAGCGACGGCTTGAGATTAACGTCGCCGAGCATCTGCAGAGCCTGCTCGCCATCGCGGGCGACGTGCAGCTTAACCGGGAGTTGGAAGTCCGCAAGGATTTGACCGATTAACAGCGTGTCACCGGCGTTGTCTTCGATCAATAGAACTTCCACGGGCTTCATGGGAGATATCTTCGCTCGGAGAGTAGGACTCCGGCCCCGTCATCGGGTTACAAAATTCTTCCCAGTAAAAACCCTGGGAAATCGAGAACTATTATCTAACAAAGCCACTCACTTAGCAAAATCCTGTGAAGGACCCGTTAATCCCTCCGCTTTTGGCGCTCTCCGCCGGGATCCTAATCGCTCGTTGGCTTCGTTTTGAAATTCGAGAGCTTGCAATCGGCTTCTTATTGGTATTCTGCCTGACTTTGGTGGCCTTTCGATACGGCAAAAGAGCCGTTTACGCTGGCTCCCTGGCAGCTTTAGTCCTGTGCGGGGCGTTTGGCGAGGTGGCGAATAGGCCCGGCCCTGCTCCTGAAATTGATGCTGGATTTGAGGAAACGGTTCTGTTGAGCGGCTGCGTTGTTGAGCCGCCCGCTTTTTACGAGGGCCGCGATCAGTTTACGGTGGAACTGGCGCGGAAGGCCCGCGCTCGCGTGACGCTGACGGTGCCGGAAGGGGCGAACCCTCCCGATCTTCGCTATGGCCAGAAAGTGGAGTTCGAAGCCCGGATCCGGAAGCTGCGCAATCTTCAGAATCCAGGCAGTTTCGACTATGCCGGCTATGCCGCGCGCAGCCATATCTACTGGAACGCGTCCGTAAGGAAAGACCAGTCCATCCGGGTTCTTCCGGGGCGATGCGGTTCCAGATTCGTGGCAGGAATCTTCGCCTTACGCGTTTCCGCGCTCAATCGAATCGACCGGTTATACCAGGGCAATCCGTACGCAACGGGAATTATGGAAGCGACGTTGATCGGCGAATCCAGCAAGTTGGAAAAGATTTGGACCGATCATTTTCGCCGCACCGGCACCTATCACATGCTGGTAATCGATGGGTTGCATATCACAATTCTGGCCGCGTTTCTTTTATTTTTATTGCGCGTCTGTTTTGTCCCCGAACTCAGCGCACTGGCCGTCGCCGCCGCCGGAGCCTGGCTCTACGCTGTGGTTTCCGGATTCCACGCACCCTCCGTACGAGCAGCGGGTGGATTCACGTTGTATCTGGCATGCCGCTTCTTTTACCGGCGCAGAAGGCTGCTGAATTTGCTGGCGGGAGCAGCGATTGTTTATCTAGTGTTGGATCCGGCGGAGCTGTTCGATGCGGGATTCCAACTGTCGTTCCTTTCGGTGGCGGCGATTGCGGCGCTGGCCATTCCGCTGCTCGAAGCCAGTTCTTTGCCATTCTCACGAGCCATCGCGGGAGTGAACGACGTCACCCGGGATCCGACGCTCGACCCTCGCCCCGCGCAGTTTCGCGTCGAGTTGCGGTTGCTCGCCGAAACCATGGCCTGTTACATGCGAATTCCGGCTGGATGGCTCACGCATGCGCTGGGTTTTCTCACCCGGCTGATTCTCTATGCATACGAAATGGCCGTGATCTCCACCGTCATACAGATCGCGCTCGCGCTGCCTATGGCGTTTTATTTTCACCGCATCTCGCTCTCTGGATTTTCGGCGAACGTGCTGGTGGTTCCGCTGCTCGCCCTCGTGGTGCCCTTCGGCTTCGCGGCGATTTTTACCGGCTGGCATTTTTTGGCGGCGATCGCGGAGTGGTTGCTGATTGCCGGGCAGAAAGTGGCGGATTGGCATCTGCGGTTTGAGCCTGCATGGCGGATAGCCGATCCGCCGCTTTGGTTGGCGGTGGCTTTTTCGGGGGCGTTGGTGGGTTTTGCTTGGACGTTTCAGCCAAAAACTGCTGGCGTTCACACGAGTGTGAACGCGGCACGCAGGAGTGCGTGCGCCACGATGGTCGTCGCATTGTTCGGCTTGCTGGTTTGGCATCCTTTTCCCCCGGAAATTGTTCCGCGGCAATTGGAACTCACAGCGATTGACGTGGGACAGGGCGACAGCTTGCTCGTGGCTTTTCCCGACGGCAAACTGATGTTAGTGGATGGAGGCGGGCTGCTCACGTTCGGCCAGCGGGTCAAGTCGAAGCTGGATATTGGCGAAGATGTTGTCTCGCCGTATCTTTGGCGGCGTTCCATCCGCAAGGTCGACGTGGTTGTGCTTACGCACGCGCACGATGATCACGCCGGTGGATTGCCGGCTTTGATTGAAAATTTTCACCCGCGGGAACTCTGGACTGGAGCAATGCCACCGAGTTCCACCTGGTCTCGAATCGAGAAGAAAGCTCGCGAGGAGCGGCTCGAAATCCGCCCCATGCAGTCCGGCCGAAGCTTTGATTTTGGCGGCGCACACATTGACATTCTCTCGCCGCCGGCGGATTACGTGCCGGCAGACAGTCCAAAGAACAATGACTCGCTTGCCATGCGCATCGCCTTTGGACAGCGCTCTTTCCTGCTCACGGGCGATATGGAGAAGCCCATGGAACTGCGCGCGCTCGCCGCGGGACTTTTACAGCACGCCGACGTCTTAAAGGTGGGGCATCACGGCAGCAATACCTCCAGCGTCAATCCTTTTTTGGACGCCGTGTCACCCACGTTCGCGATGATCTCCGATGGCTTCGAAAATTCGTTCCACCATCCGCATCCTAAAGTACTGGACCGGCTGGCCGAACATCATACAGGAGCGTTGCGCACCGATCTAGATGGGCTCATTACAGTGAGGACAGACGGCCGCCGAATGTGGGTAGAAACTTATCGCCCACCCGCACGTCACTAAATCACGCCCTGTCTTTTTCGGGTGTTTCTCTGGGTTGAATAAATCTTGATACGATGGTAACGTCAGAGGTCTCCACTAAAATGCGTCTTTCCCGCTGGTGCGTGCGCTTCGCCCTTGTTGTTCTCTTCTATAGCCCGGTTCACTCCAACCTCGCGGCGCAATCCGAAGCGGATGTGAATGCGAGCATCAAGAAATTTACTCAGATTTACGAAGCTGTCGAGACCAACTTCGCCGACAAGGTGGATCCGGATCGTTCCGTGTACCGCGGCGCGATTCCAGGCATGCTCCGGACGCTGGATCCGCACTCGAATTTCTTCGATCCAAAGGCCTATGCGTTGTTGCGCGAAGGACAAGCCGGTCATTACTACGGCGTCGGAATGTGGGTGGGCGCACCGCAGGGAAAAGTGATCGTGATGTGGCCTTTCGAAGGATCTCCTGCGTATCGCGCGGGATTGAGGCCGGGCGACGAGATTATCGCGGTGAACGACACCAATACGGAGAAATCCACGGTGCCGCAGGTTTCCACGATGCTCAAAGGGCCGCGCGGAACCCCGGTTACCGTCACTACCCGGCGGGTAGGAAGTCCTGAACCGCTGCATTTCTCTTTATCGCGCGACAATGTTCCCCGCGACAGCGTGACCACGTTCTGGCTGCGTCCCGGAATCGCATATATGAAGATCGACGCGTTCAACGAGACCACCAGCCATGAAGTGGATCAAGCCTTGGCCCATCTCCCGGAAAGCCAGATTGAGGGTTTGATTCTCGATCTACGTGGAAACGGCGGCGGATTGGTGCAGGAGTGCGTGAATGTGGCGGATCACTTCCTGCGGAAAGGCCAATTAGTGGTCTCTCACCATGGCAGAGCGTCCGCGGAAACCAAATTCGTCGCAAAGCACGGTGAGCGCGGGCGCGAGTATCCGATGGTGGTTATGGTGGATCACGGCACCGCGTCTGCCTCCGAAATTCTTTCCGGCTCCCTGCAAGATCACGACCGCGCTTGGATCATGGGTGAGAGCACGTTCGGTAAGGGCTTGGTGCAGGCGCCGTTTCCGTTATACGGCAATAGCGCATTACTGCTGACTATCGCGAAATACTACACGCCCAGCGGACGTTTGATCCAGCGCGATTACGAGCACCAAGGATTCTACGAATACCTCAGCCGCAACGAAGGCCACTACGATCCCAAAGACATGAAGAAGACCGACAGTGGCCGCGTGGTGTTCGGCGGCGATGGGATCTCACCGGATGAGAAGTACGAAGCTCCCAAATTGACCAAGCTGGAATCGCAGCTGCAGATCATGGCCGGGAATACGTCTTACTACTTCTTCTATGCTCCGCACTTCTTTGCCGAGCATCCGAATCTGCACATCTCCAAGGAATGGAAACCGGATGCCGAAGTTTTCAACAGCTTCCGCGAGTTCGCCACCAAGCAAGGCGTTCTATTTCCGGCCGAAGATTGGGAGCGCGATCGCGCTTGGATTTCCGACCGGCTGCGAGAAGAGTTGCTGATTACAGCCTTCAACAAGGATGTCTCCGACCAAATCGCGCTGCGGAACGACCCGGAGGTTATGCGCGCAATGGAATCGCTCAGTTCCTCCAAGGCGCTGCTCGACAGAGCACACGAGACTCTGGCTTCGAAGAAGTCGGCTGCTACGTCCGAGGCGCATTAGTTTTCGCTTCAGATCGCCCCGCGTACTACCCGTACCGGGACTAGCTTCTCATTTCGCGACTCGCAGGATTCGCATCGAGTGGATCAGACAGTGAATGGCATCCACCGAACATCCAACTGAGGCGAAACGGGATCGAACGGTAATCATGTTTTTCCGATGTTCTTCCGCGCGGACGGCGTGACTTGCCGGGCGACTTTTCTAAGAGCGCGGTGTTGGATGAACTACACCGCAACAACGTGAGCAATGGTACTTTTCGCATGTGTTAGTACTTGCGGATTCCACCATTCGTTGCGATACTGACCTTGGCCTTCGGAGGGCTCTAATTAGAATTATGAAGCAACGGATATTCTTGTGTGCCGGGATCTTAGCAGTTCTCGGCTCTGCGATGTCGGCGCGCGCCGACGTCGTTTTCAATTTCAATTCGCTGGGCGCGTATTATACGCAATCGGACGAGTCTACAGCGATCGCTAATTACATGAGCAGCGTGCTTGGCTGCTCGGGTTGCGTGAGTGTATCTTCGGGTGTAGCCGTCGCCCAGCAGTACAACGCCGACGGGCACGTGGTGGGAACGGGCGGAGTAGCTCTGACGCTCGGCAACAGTGAAGGCGCTACTTCGAACACGGCGACGCCGGGCGCCTACGGTTCCGACTACTACATCTCGAACATGGCTAGCAACACCAATGGCACCAGCGACTCGCAGCTGTCCCAAGGAATTGTGATCACGCTGAGCAAAGGGTATTCCTTCACAGGCACCTTCAGCTTCGACTATCAGATCTTTCCGGACAACACTTGCACTGCCACCTGGAGTTGCGGAGGTTGGAATTCGAGCACGGGTAAGTATAACAACCAGCCAGATCTGACATTCACGACGAATGGCAGCACGCCGGCCAACACCACTTTCTGGGGTGTAGTGCCGGGCACCACGGATGGCGCCATCACCAAATCGGCCGACTCTAATAACGAGACGGCGCTCCAGGCGATCGGAACGTCCGGAAACTTCACGTTGACGAACGCTACGGTCATCAGCTTCCAGGATTGGCCGGCCGCGATCGGCGTGGACAACCTGAAACTGGTCACCGCCACGCCTGAGCCGAGCGGTTATGCCTTCCTGATGGGCGGACTGTTGGTTGCCTTGATGGCTGGCTCGAAGTTGCGGCAGCGTTTGGCGAAGTCCGCCAGCTAAGCCGTTTCTTTCTTCGATCATTGACGCCACTTCCTCGCGAGAGGGAGTGGCGTTTTGTATTTTTTGGACGCTGGTTTTTGCCGCGAACTGGGTGCGCCAAAAACAATAAGGGCGCGGCCGGAATTACCCGAGCCACGCCCGATCGGAGATGGAGTTTTGGAGATTTCTCGGATTACGCCGACGCGGATGCGTGGGAAGTTATGGTTTCTTCCACGATGCGGCCGTCGAACAGAGTGATGCTGCGCTCAGCGCATCGAGCGTAGCGCGGATCGTGGGTCACCATACAAATAGTGGCGCCTTCCTTGTGAAGTTCGCTCAGCAGCGTCATTACCGCTTCACCGTTGGCCGAGTCCAAGTTTCCGGTAGGCTCGTCGGCAAGCAGGATGGAGGGATGGCCGCCTAATGCGCGCGCCACCGCAACGCGCTGCTGCTGGCCGCCCGAAAGCTGCGAGGGATAGTGCTTCATCCGATGCGACATTCCGACGCGCTCCAGCGCATCTTTCACCAGATTCTTCCGCTCGGAAGAAGGCATGTTGCGGTAGGTGAGCGGAAGTTCGACATTCTCGTAGACGGTGAGGTCGCCGATCAGGTTGAACGCCTGAAAAATGAAGCCGATCTCGCGATTGCGCACCCGGGCGCGTTCCGAAAGCTTCATCTGATCGACGCGCGTGTCGTTCAGGACGTAGTTGCCATCCGAGGGCGTATCGAGCAATCCCAGAATCGCAAGCAGGGTGGATTTTCCGCATCCGGAAGGCCCGGAAATGGAAATGTACTCACCCTTGCGGATGTGCAGCTCTATGCCCGCCAGCGCGTGCGTCTCCACTTCATCGGTGGTGAAAACTTTCGAGACATTCGAAAGCGATATGAGTGTTCTTCCTTCAGAATTCACTTGGGACTCCTTCATCGAACCGCTTGCTCATCACTTGGACGTACGCTTTGATCCGCAGTTAGGTTCCAGGAATGTTCAGAACTCAAAACGCGTTTTAAGCTGTCCAAACAATGTATACCCGTCTGGGCAGCAATGGTTACAAACGGGGCTCGGAAGTCTATTTCTTCTATTATGTTTGGCTTATCGAGAAGACCGAGGAGACGGGGTTCAATTCAACGGCAAAGTCAGACGCGCCTCACAACCTGGGCCGCTCTCGGCATTCTGCAGGGTTAGCGTGCCGCCGTGCGCCTCGGCGATCTGGCGGCTCAGCACCAAACCGATCCCGGAGCCGGAAGGCTTGGTGGTAAAGAACGGCACAAAAAGGTTCGCGGTATTCGGGAGTCCGGGACCCTCATCGCGAACCCAAACCACCAGCTGGCTGTCCTGCCGATTCCAGCCGACTCGAACGCCGCCCTTGGTCTCCAGTGAAGCATCCACGGCGTTGCGGATGACGTTGATGAGCAACTGTTCGAGTTGATCGGCATCGGCCTGGATCGTGAGATCCGGACCGGCGGAGAGCACGGGTGGGATGCGGGTTTCCAGCGTCACCACACGGCGGACAAGATCGTTGACGACGACGGGCGCCATGGTAGGAGGCGGCAATTTCGCGAGCCGCGCATAGGCGCCCATGAATCGGCTCAGCGCTTCGCTGCGCGATGCGATTACGGCCAAGCCCCGGCGCATGTCGTCTTCCCAATCCGGAGCGCGCGGTTCGCGGGCGAGGAGATTTTCAAGGCTTCCGGCGATGGATTTGATCGGCGCTAGCGAATTGTTCAACTCGTGGCCGAGCACGCGGACCAGGCGCTGCCAGGCTTTCAATTCCTCTTCGCGCAGAGGACGCGTGAGATCGGTGACGACGAGAAGTTGATGCGGAAGGCCGCCCTCGCGGAATGTACTGCGGCCAATGCCCCAGCGCGCCATTCCACCGGGAAAGTGATGCTGCACGGTCTGCTGGGTTTCTCCTTCGAGGTAGCTATCCAGGCCCAAGGTTTTGGCTTCGGCGCCCAGCAGGCGTTCCGCAGGCTCATTCAGCAGGCGTTCGCCCGCGCGGTTGACCAAGCGCACGCGATGTTCGCCGTCGAAAGCGAAGACGGCAACGTTGATTTCCTCCATTACCTTGCGGAGGAGCGTGGTGGCTTCGAGCGCGCCAAGACGTTGCGCGCGCAGGGTGGTGCTCATGGCGTTGACTTGCGCCATCACTTCGCTCATCGCGTCGTCACTCTGGCCGCCGCGCGCGCGGATGGAATAATCGCCCTCGCGCATGGCTTCGAGCAGATTGGCCAAAGTGCGCAAGGGCGAAGCTACATGCTCGCGTACAGCGAAAGAGAAGCCGAGCCAGGCGCCGACGATCAGGACGCTGAGGGTCCACTGGACTTTGGAGCTGTGATCGCCCCACCACAGGATGATCATGGATGTGATTACGGCGGGCACCCCGGCGGCCAGCGCCATCAGCAGGATGCGCTGTTCGTGAACGATTTCTGGTTTCTGGAATTTCATCGGTCACGCGGCTCGGCGCGGTTCATAAGCCGTAGCGCTGCAAGCGCCGGTAGAGCGCGCTGCGGCTGAGCCCCAGGGCGTTTGCGGCGTGGCTGACATTGCCGCTATAGCGCGCCAGGGCTTTTTTGATGAGGAACGCTTCCACTTCCTCGATGCTCATGTCTTCCAGCCTGGGGCTGCCCTCGCGCGACGAGCGAAGGGCCAGGTCGGCCGGCTTGATTTGGCTGTCGAGCGCCATCAGCACCGCGCGCTCCACCACATGATTCAGCTCGCGAACGTTGCCTTGCCAGGTATTATCGAGCAACAACTGCATGGCCGCATGATCGAAGCCGCCGATGCGTTTCCGGTAGCGCTGCGAGTGCATGGAAAGAAAATGCGCCGCCAGCAGCGGTATATCTTCACGCCGTTCGCGCAGCGGAGGCAGGTGAATTTCGATCGTGTTCAAACGGAACAGAAGATCCTGCCGGAAGCGGCCGGCTTGCACTTCTTCCTCGAGATTCGCATTGGTGGCCGAGATGACGCGCACATCCACGCGCTTGGTTTTCGACGATCCGACGCGCTCCATTTCACCAACTTCCAAAACGCGCAGCATTTTGGCTTGCAGATTTTGCGGGACGTTGGCGATTTCGTCCAGGAACAGGGTTCCGCCATCCGCCAGCTCAAAGCGTCCCACGCGATCGGCCTTGGCGTCGGTGAAGGCGCCTTTCACGTGGCCGAACAGCTCGCTCTCGAAAACTCCTTCGGCGAGGCCGCCGGCATTGACCGTGACCATCGGTTTGGAGCTGCGAGGCGAAATGGCGTAGAGCGTTTTGGCAACCACTTCTTTTCCGGTGCCAGGCTCGCCGGTGATCAGGACGTTGGCATCCGACGGGCCGACGCGCGAAATCATCTGCAGCACCGGCTCCATGGAAGCCGATTCGGCGATCAGGGCGGGCGCGCCTTCGGTGCGGAGCAAGCGATTTTCCGCTTCCAAGCGCAAGCCGCGACGGATGGCGTTGCTCAGATCGATCTGTGTCTTGACGATGCTGAGCAGGCGTTCGTTTTCCCAAGGCTTTTGGATGAAATCGCGCGCGCCGCGGCGCATGGCTTCGACAGCCAGCCCGACCGTACCCCAAGCGGTCATGACGATGACGGGCAGAATGGAGTCGATGCCCTGAATGCGCGAGAGTAGGTCGAGCCCTTCCTGGCCGGACGTGGTGTCGCGAGTATAATTCAGGTCCATCAATACGACATCGAAGTCGCGGGATTCGAGCGCGGAAATAATGGCCGCCGGAGAAGCGGCGGATTCAATTTGATAGCCTTCGCCTTTGAGCAGCAGGCGGAGAGCTTCAAGTACGTCAGCCTGGTCGTCCGCAATCAGAATGCGCGGGGCTGAGTCGGCGAAAGATTTCATAAACTCGTTTCTGGTTCTCTCGTTTCTCGTTTCTCGTTCGCGCGGTGGAGCCGTTTGGAACGAGAAACTAGAAACGAGAAACGTGGGGCTCACTCGTATCTTAACGCGATCATTGGGTCTACCCGCGTCGCCCGGCGGGCCGGCAGGTAGCTGGCGGCGAATGCTACCGTGGCGAGCAACAAAGAAACTGAAGTGAGCGTCAGTGGATCCCACGGCTTGACGTCGAACAACAGGCTGGATAGGAAGCGTGTCAGGGCTAAAGCCGCGGCAGTTCCGATGACGAGTCCAAGGATTACCAGTCCCATGCCTTCCTTGACAATCAACCGCAAAACGTCGGCTGCTTTGGCGCCGAGCGCCATGCGAATGCCGATTTCGTGCGTGTATTGCGACACGGAGTAGGACATGACGCCGTAGATCCCGATGGAGGCGAGCAGGAGGGCTAATCCAGCGAACGCGGTGAGCAACAGCATATTAAAACGCCGGGGCGCCATGGATTCCCACATCACTTCGCTCATGAGCCGCACCTGGAACAACGGGGCTTCCGGATCGAGGGAGCGCGCGATGCGCCGCAGTTGCGGGACGACGCCGGAAGAGCCGGTAGTGCGGACGGCCAGTTGGTATCCACGAATGGGGGGATCCTGCGGCATCTGCGGAATCGGCAGATACACCTCGGGAAGGGTGTCAGCGGCGAGGTCGCCTTGTTTTACATCCGAGACCACGCCCACCACCGTGATCCAGGTGCGCGAATTTTCGGCTGGGCCCCATTTGAATCGCTTGCCCAAGGGATTCTGATTGGGCCAATAGCGCCGCGCGAGCGCGGTGTTCACGATGGCCACGGCCTGCGAATCCGAGCTGTCGCTATCCTGGAAAAATCTTCCTTGTAGAAGCGGGATACCGAGCGCCTGATGATAAACAGGCGTCACTCCCAGGAACATGGCGGAATCAAGCGACTTTATACCGGCCGCGGCTTGGGCTTCGGTGGTGATGACGATATTCCAGTGGCCCATGAGCGGCAAACCGGTGCCGACGGCCACGGACTTAACGCCTGGCAGCGCGCGGGCACGATCCATCAGCTCGGTATAAAACGTTCGCAACTGCGCTTTGGTTTTGTAGTTGGTGTCGGGCAGGGCGAACGACAATGTCAGGACACGATCCGGATCAAAACCTACGGGCACGCCGGCCAGCTTCACAAAGCTGCGCAACAGCAACCCAGCGCCCGCTAGCAGCACCAGCGAAAGAGCCACTTCCGCCACAACCAGAGCGCCTCGCAGACGGCTACGGTGGAAAGCGGCGGCACCGCGGCTGCCTTCTTTCAAATCGGAGTTCAAATCGGCCCGCGAAAATTGCAGCGCCGGCGCCAATCCGAAAAGCGCGCCGGTTAAGACAGAGAGCAGAAACGCAAAGGTCAACACATCGAGGTTCATTTGCGATTCCGCCAAGCGCGGCACGTTTCCTGGGCTGAAATGTATCAAGAGCTGGGTAAGCCAAACCGCGATGAACAAGCCGAACGCACCGCCCGTGAGGCCCAGCAGCAGGCTTTCGGTAAGAAGCTGGCGAATCAAGCGGCTCCGGCCGGCGCCCAACGCCGTGCGAATCGCCACTTCCCGCCGGCGGCCGGAAGCTTTCGCCAGCAGCAGATTCGCCACATTCGCACACCCGATGAGAAGGACAAACCCCACCGCGCCCAAAAGCACCAGCAAGAGCGTTTTCACATGGCCAACGATGTGCTGCCGCAGATCGGTGACGAATCCATCGAGCGTGAAAAGCTTTTGAATGGCTGCGGGATAGGTCTCATGAATGCGGCGGGCGATTCGATCGACATCGGCGCTTGCTTGCTCCAGACTGACGCCCGCCTTGAGGCGGCCGATGGCGGAAACGTTGAAATTGTCTCCGCGGGAATCTTCGCTCAACTGCTCGCGCGAAAACGCGGTGGGTACCCAGAATTCGGCTGCCTGGCCGCGGCGCAAACCTTCGCCGGGAAAATCGAAAGTTTGCGGCATCACGCCGATTACTTTTCGAGGCTCGCGATCGAACACTAACGTACGGCCCAAAATCGCTGGATCGCCGCCGAAACGCCGCTTCCACATGCCGTAGCTCAGCACCACCACTCGATCGTTCCCCGCACGGTCTTCGTCTTTCGTGAAAACGCGTCCGCGCCATGGCGAAACGCCCAGCAGAGGAAACAGATTCGCCGAAACACGCGCTCCATCCACGCGTTCGGTCCCCGACGGGTTAACCAGGGTAAAGGATTCCTCCAGGAACGCCGCAACGTTTTCAAGCGTGCGTGTTTGATCCCGATAATCGATGTAATCGGGAGTAGAGCACGGCATCTTAGCGAAGGAGGCCGAGCCGCTCATCTTTTGCCAGAGCAGCACCAACCGATCGGGCGCAAGATAGGGAAGCGGGCGCAGCAGCACGGCATTCATCACGCTGAAAATGGCGGTGTTGGCGCCGATGCCGAGCGCCAGCGCGAGAACGGCGATGAGCGTGAAGCCTGGGTTTCTTAGAAGCGTCCGGACCGCGTAGCGGAGATCGTACATGCGCGTTTCTGGTGTCCTCGTTTCTCGTTTCTGGTTGCCGAAAAACTAAAACTAGAAGCGACGCCGCAGGTTGATCGTTCCGTTTACTGTGACGATGGTCAGGTCAGGCCCGCCGTGCCCGATGATACCGTCGGCGCGGCGGCTGGCGAATTCGTCGTGCATCGACAAGGGGAAATCGGTGTGAATGTGACCGTTCCTGGTTCCGGCGTGAACTTCGGCGGCGGCGGTCTGAGGCATTTCGACCGTGATGCCTCCGTTCACAGTGGAAAATTTGGAATCGCTGTTGATTTTTCCGACCGATGCGATGATGGATCCGTTCACGGTCTCGCCCACGGCCGCGCCCGCGGTGCTCAGACGGACGTTGCCATTGACGGTGTGTGCTTCCGTATCGGCTTGCAGCGATTTCGCTTCCACTTGGCCATTCACGGTGCGGCCGACGAACCGAACTCCTTTGGGAAGGCGGACCAGGAAGTCGATATTCACATCGTTGCCGGCCGAGTTCAAAGGACTACCAGCGCCGGGAAGACACGCAGGCTGGCGGCCATTCAGCGAAGGATAAACCGCGCAGAAGGTGACTCCGCCGTCGTGCTCCACCACTTGGACTTCGATGGCGGCGACATCGTCGTACGGCTGGCCAGTCTTGTGAGCGACCACTTCGACATCGTTCCCGAGCGCAGGCTCGGCGTGGATGCTGCCGTTGATGCCGCGGATTTCCACCTGTTGCCCGGCGGGCACCTTGCCTTTCCAGTGGAAGCCAGGATTCGTCGCGCTGGAGTCCGCCCTTGCGGGTCCGAACCAGGCAGCCAAAACCGTTACTACGACGACCGTTGTCGAAAACATCGGAGTTCTCCTTCCTAAAACAACGTTTCCCGTTTCCAGCTCAAGAAACGTTTTTACTCATACCTCAACGCCTGCATCGGATCCACCCGCATGGCGCGGCGGGCCGGCAAATAGCTGGCGGCCAAAGCCACACCGCACAGAATCAGTGGAACAATCGTGAACGTGAGCCAGTCCGTGGGACTGACTTGGAATAACAGACTGCTGAGATAGCGAGTTAAGGCCAGCGCGCCGAGCAATCCCGCGGCTGTGCCTGCGAGCGCCAGCACAAATCCTTGTCCCACCACCAAGCGCATCACCTGATCGCGGCTTGCGCCGAGCGCGACGCGGATCCCGATTTCGTGGGTCCGCTGCGCGACCGAATAGGAGATCACACCGAAGATTCCGATGGCGGCGAGCAGCAGGGCCAGCGCAGCGAAACTTGCGAGCAGCACGGATTGGAAGCGCGGTCGCGAGACGGCTTGCGACACGAACATATCCAGCGGTTGGATTTTCGCGATGGCCTGGTCTTTATCGAAGGCATGGATAATTTGTTCGGCGACGGGCGCGAGTGTCATCGGATCGATGCCGGTGCGGATCATCAGCGTCGCGATATTTTGCGTCTCCTGCGAGTTCGGGAAATACACTGTCGGCTTGGGATCTTTCTCCAAAGCTTCATGCTTGACGTCGCCCACCACTCCGATAATCTGGTACGGCGTTTCGCGTCCCCACTGGACATAGATGCCCTGGCCGACCGCATTTCCATCGGGGAACTGCAGGCGGGCGAGTGACTCGCTCACAATTGCGACTTGTGGCGCATTCGAGCCATCACGGCTATCGAAGACCCGGCCGCTGCGGAGCGGAATTCCCATCGTCGCGAAATACCCGGGAGTGACGACAGAGACGCCGGTGGACGGTGCGTCGGTGGGACGCGGTGTGGGTCGGCCGGCCACCCAATATCCGGTCCCGGGCAGGACACCGCCGAGCGGAGGAAATTGAATGGAACCGGTAGAGATGACGCCGGGGGCTTGCGCGATGCGGCGGAGCATTTCATCAAACGCCGCGGCGGCCAGTTTCGAATCCTTGTAGCGTGGATCGCTCAATCCCACCTGCATGGAGAGGATGTGCTCGGGCTGGAATCCGGGAGATACGTGTTCCAGCCGGAAGAAGCTTTGGATCAGCAGGCCCGCGCCGATGAGCAACATCAACGCAACGGCCATTTCTCCAGCGACCAGTGCAGCGCGCAAGCGGTTGCGGCGCAGGCTGGAGGAAATAGCGCGGCCGCCTTCCTTTAATGTGTCGCTCAAATCGGGGCGCGAAGCGCGCAGGGCCGGCAGCAATCCGAACAGCGCGGCGGTTCCAAGAGAAAGCAGCGCGGTAAACGCCAGAACATTCTGGTCGATGCCGACGCTGTTCACATTCGCCATCGAGATACTTTCGGGCAGCATCGCGAGCAGCACATCCTTCATCCAGACCGCTAGCAGTAAACCACAAATTCCACCGGCCGCGCCGAGTAACAGGCTCTCCACTAGTAACTGGCGGACGATGCGCGCTCGCGTGGCTCCGAGCGATGTCCGGATGGCAATTTCGCGCTGCCGCCCGCTGGATCGCATCAGCATCAAGTTTGCGACATTGGCGCAGGCGATCAGCAGTACGAATCCGACGGCTGCCAAGAGCACCAGCAGCGGCGTGCGAAAATCGCCCGTGAACTCGTCGCGCAGTGGCTTTACGGTTGCGCCCCAGCCTTTGTTGAAATCTGGAAATTCTACCGCAAGTTGCGTCATGACGGCGCTCATGTCCGCCTGGGCTTGCTCGACGCTCACGCCCGGCTTCAGGCGAGCGATGGGCGCCATGTAGCGGCCGCGGCGAGGCTGTTCCGCATGCAGCGAAGCCAACTCCCAAATGTCGGCTTTCACGCCAGGAAAACGGAACCCGGCGGGCAGCACGCCAATCACCGTGGTTGGATTGCCGCGCAGCCGGAGTACTTTGCCGGCGATGTGCGGATCGGCTCCGAAACGGCGGCGCCAGAATCCATCGCTGATGAGCGCGGCGTCAGGAGCGGTGGGCTTTTCTTCTTCCGGCACGAAATCGCGGCCCATGGCAGGATGGACGCCGAGAGTCGAGAAAAAGTCGAGCGTCACATACATGCCCGGAACTTCTTCGGGTGTGCCGCTGCCGGTCATGCTCATGGTGATATCGAACGGAATGTAGGCGGCGACGCGCTCAAAGGAGCGGTTGCGCTTGATCCAATCGCCGACATTCTGCGGACTGGCGACGTTATCCTTCTCGCCGCGCGGGCTGGACTCGCGGATGGATACTAAACGTCCTGGATCGGCGAAGGGCAATGGCCGGATCAGAACAGCGTTGACCACGCTGAAAATTGCGGTATTCGCGCCAATTCCGAGAATGAGTGCAAGCAGCGCGACGACGGTAAAGCCGGGGCTTTTCCAAAGCAGACGAATCGCGAACCGGACATCCTTCGCCAGGCTATCCATGATCGGTAGGACGGTGCATGTTCCGGGCCATCGCAACTTACGGATAGTCAGTAAGTTACGGGCCGGGATCTGTTCGGTTGTGGGACGGCGAGGAACGGAAATGCAACAAAAAGACGCTTCTCGATCAGATCGAACGCCGATGGACGAGAAACGTTTTTACGATCCAGTGTCGGTTATCCACCCATCCGCGATATTGATAATCCGGTTGCCGTATTCCGCGTTCTTTTCGTTGTGGGTGACCTGGACGATGGTGGTGCCGCCTTCATTCAACTTCTTGAAGAGCTCCATGATCTCTTTGCCTTGGTTGGAGTGCAAGTTGCCGGTAGGTTCGTCCGCCAGGATGATTTTGGGATTCGCCACGATGGCACGCGCGATGGCTACCAGTTGCTGTTGGCCGCCCGAGAGTTGGTTGGGATAGAGATCCTTCTTGCCGACAATCTGGAACCGGTCGAGCACGTCGCAGACGATGCTATCCCGTTCACCTTTCTTGATATTTCGATACGAAAGCGGGATGTCGAGGTTTTCGTAGACGGTGAGTGAATCGAGCAGGTGATAGCTCTGGAAGACGAAGCCGAAGTATTTCTTGTACAGTTCCATGCGATCCTTCTTGTTGAGTTTGTGGATCGCATGGTCGAGCAGGTAATACTCGCCGGTCCAGGAGCTGTCGTGCATTCCGAGCAGGTGCAGGAGAGTGGATTTGCCGGCGCCCGAGGGTCCCATGATGGAGACAAACTCGCCTTCCTCGATGTCGATGTTGATGCGGCGCAGAACGTAGGTCCGGGTGGGACCTTGCTCGAAGTACTTTTCGATATTACGGAGTGAGATCAAGCTTCAGACGGGCACCTCCTTGCTTTCTTCGACAATGCGCCCATCAAAGAGATGAATGGAACGGTCCGCGTAGCGGGCATAGCGCGGGTCATGCGTAACCATACAAATGGTGGCTCCATTGCGGTGTAACTCCCGCAGCAGCT
>DATGIH010000506.1:0-3789 GCA_035295865.1 Bryobacteraceae bacterium | reverse complement strand
CTTAGACACGCTCAAGATTCCCTACGAATACATTTCCGATCAAAAACTGCGCCTGGTCCCGGATCTGCGAGCGAAGTACGACGTCATCATCCTCGGTTCCACGCCCGGCAGCGCGCAGCGCGTGGTGAACGGCATGCCGATGCGCGGCGATCCGATTCCGTGGAAAGCTTCCGCGCTTACGCCCAATCTCGGATCGTCGCCCGACACCACCGACGACATGCGCGGCGGCATGGGACTCGACGGTCTCATGAAGATCGCGAAGTTCATCGACGAAGGCGGCCTGTTCGTCACCGTCACCGGCAACGCGTCCATTCCGATTGACTACGGCTTGATCGACAGCGTGTCAATTTCCACCACGCGCGAGCTGCAAGTGCGCGGCAGCGTTCTGAACGCCATCATCTCGGACAAGAAAAGCCCCATCACATATGGCTACGGCGACACGCTTCCGGTCTACTTCAGCCAGGCGCCCGTGCTGCAAGTCAGCATGAACGGAGGCTTCGGCGTATTCGGCGGCGATGCCCCCGGCGGACGCCCCACCGGCCGCGGCACAACCACCGATCCCGATATCCCGCAAGCGCGCCCCTACGCCGCTCCGCCCGAACGTCCGCAAACAAAACCCGGCGAAGAAGCTCCGCTCGACGAAGACGCGCGCGAATTCCTGCGCCCGTTCCTCCCGACGCCCGAATCGAGACCGCGAGTGGTGCTGCGCTTCTCCGAAGAGAAAGATTTGCTGATCTCCGGCATGCTGGCAGGCGGCCGTGAGCTGGCGAATCGGCCCGTGGTCGTTGACGTCCCCCGGGGCAAGGGTCACGTGCTGCTCTTCGCCAACAATCCCATCTGGCGGAACGCCACGCAAGGCAGTTACTTCTTGCTTTTCAATGCGATCCTGAACTTCGATCATCTGGGCGCGGGCGTTTCGGCAAGCCCCGAAACCGAACCGCGACCGCAAGGAAGCGTCACCACGAAACCCGCTTTTTGATTAAACGCTCGAGCCTCCAGATGCGTCAAACTGGATGAGTGAAGCTATTTCTGTCGCTGGTCCTCTCTACGATTGCTGCTCAGGCCGGCGAATACGTCGTTCTCTCGAACGGCTTCCGCATCCACGCCGATAGCCACATCGTGGATGGAGCGGTGATGCGCATCCAAATCAGCGCCGGCGCAATTGAAATCCCGGCGACTGCGGTCACATCGATCGAAGCCGAAGACTACACACCGCCGCCCCCGCCGCCGATCGCACCAACGCCCGAACCGCCGGCTCGCGTGCGCACTCCTCAAGAACTACTCACGCAAGCTGCAATTCACAACGGATTGCCCCCAGCCATCGTGCACAGCGTCGCCAAAGCCGAATCCGGCTATCACGTCGACGCCGTCTCGCCCAAAGGCGCCATCGGACTGATGCAGCTCATGCCGGGCACCGCGGCCGCGCTGAATGCCGATCCGCACGATCCGGAGCAAAACGTCGAAGCCGGCGCGCGATACCTGCGCGATCTCCTGCTGAAATACCAGAACGATCCGCATCAGGTTTCGAAAGCCCTCGCAGCCTACAATGCGGGCCCGGGTGCTGTCGACAAGTACAAAGGCGTCCCACCCTATCGCGAAACCATCCAGTACGTAAATCGCGTCGTGAAGAATTACACTGCAGCTTGCCCTACTCGTACCTCAACGACACGGTCGGATCCACCCGCATCGCCCGCCGCGCCGGAATGTAGCTCGCAAGCAGCGCCACCCCAGCCAGAAACAGCGCCGCTCCTGCAAAAATCGTTGGATCGGTAGCGCTCACTCCAAACAACAAACTGCGCATCAAGCGCGTCAGCGCCAACGCACCGGCTAATCCAATCGCAACGCCCGTCAGCGCCAACATGGTTCCTTGTCCGACAACTAACCGCAACACGTCTCGCTTCCCGGCGCCCAGCGCGATTCGAATCCCGATCTCGCGCGTCCGCTGCATAACCGCGTACGAGATCACACCGTAAATCCCAATCGCCGCCAGCCCCATCGCAACAGCAGCAAATATTCCCAACAGCGCGAGCGTAAAACGAGAAGACGATTGCGACTCGCCCACCACCTCATCCATCGTCCGGATTTTGTACATCGGCTGGTCCTTATCCACCGCCCACACCTGCGCCTTCACCGCCCGGATCATCTGTGCCGGATCGCCCTCGGTCCGCACCACCAGGCTCATCTTCTGTTCCGGAATCTGGAGGTAACTCGTGTACACCGCCGGCTCCGTCTGCTGATTCAGCGCGGAGTTCTTGACATCGCCCACGATTCCCACAATTTCTGGCCCCAACGTTTGCGACCCGAACTGCAGCCGCTCGCCAATCGGATTCCTGCCATCCGGCCAATAGCGGCGCGCCAAAGTTTCATTGATGATCACCACCTTGGGCCGATCTAATTTATCCGCTTCCGTAAAGAAGCGTCCCTTGATCAGCGGAATCCCCATGGCCCGGAAATAATCGGGGCTCGCGCTCCGATAGTCCGCCAAATACCCCTGCCCCGACGGCAGCGGAGCCCGTCCCGCGATAGTAAACTCCGCTCTCGGTTCGTCGCTGGTGTCGAGCGGTAATTGATTCACAATTCCGGCCGACCGCACCATCGCGAGTGACCGCACATTCTCCAGCATCCGCCGGAAAAACTCGGCCTGCTCCGGACGCGTGCGGTATTTCGCATCCGTGGGCAGTTCCATCTCCATGGCCAGGACATGATCGGCGGTGAATCCCGGATTCACGCGCTGCATCCGCCAGAAGCTTCGCATCACCAGCCCGGTCCCGATCAGCAACACCAGCGCCAACGCCACTTCGGAAATCGCGAATGTATTGCGCAGCCGATTTCCGGAGGACGAAAACCCGCGCCCGCCCTCCTTGAGAGCTTCGTTCACTTTCGCTTTGGATGCCGCAACCGCGGGCGCCAATCCGAAAATCAAACCCGTCGCGAACGACGCCGCCACCGTGAAAAGAAGCGCCAGCGCATCGGCGTGAATGGGCGGACGCGCCACCATCCCCGCGCCGCCCGAGAGCGCCATTGTTTGCGGAACAATTCGATCCAGCAAGTCCGCTCCCCATAATGCGAGCAGCAATCCCAATACTCCTCCGATCGCGCCCAACACCGCGCTCTCGGCGAAGAATTGCCGTGCCAGCCGCCAGCGTCCCGCGCCCAGCGCCATGCGAATCGCGGTCTCCCGCGTGCGCCCGGCCGCGCGCGCCAGCATCAGATTCGCCAGGTTCGCGCACGCAATCAACAGCACCAGCGCAACCGCCGCCAGCAGCAGCAAGAATCCGCTGCGCACATTTTCCGATACAACATCGTTCAGCAGAACGACGGTGGTTGCCCAATCCTTCAGTCCCACCGCCTTCTCGCCGATCCGGTGCTCGATCGCGTTCAGCTCTGCGTTCGCCTGCTTCACGGACACGCCGGCTTTCAGGTGGCCGATCACTCCAAAATTGTGGCCATACCGATTGCGCTCCAAAAGATCGCTATCGGCCCAAGGCACCAATATCTCGCCCGGATCCGGAAACCAATAATTCACCGGAAGAACTCCGATCACCGTATACGGCAGATCGTCCAGCAACACGCGCTTTCCAGCGATGGCCGGGTCTTTTCCGTAGTACCGCTCCCACATGCCATAACTGATGAGCGCCACCCGCTGGCTCCAACCTTCGTTGGGAGCGAAATTCCGTCCCAGAATCGGAGTGAACCCAAGTGTCGGCAGAAAACTCCTGGTCACTCGCAGCGCCGGGATTTGCTGCGGCTCGCCAAACCCAGTGACTGTTCCCGTTCCCTGCTCCAGCA
>DATGIH010000505.1:0-13614 GCA_035295865.1 Bryobacteraceae bacterium | reverse complement strand
GCAATTGTCTACGAGCCGCAATCGCAAAATTGCTTCACGCGCCCGGATTCATCGAAGCTCTTCTCGGATACCGACGCTGCAAGTCAAGCACAGCTAGGGACGCCTGCTCCAGCGGTTGAGGTCGCCAGCTTAAATCAACCTGGATACGGATAACCCTTCGCCAAGACCTTCTCCAACGACTTATCGTGCCCGTAGATGTCATCGTAGAAATGAACCAACCCATCTTCGAGCACGATCACCGTCGCGTACACGATCAACACTGGAATCGGATGCGCTAGATTCACCTGCTGTGTCGCCGTCCCGTTCATCGCCGAGCGAATGCGCTCCGCTGTCCATCCCGGGTTGTCGCGCAGCACCCACAACGCCAGATCCGCTGGCTTTTCCAGGCGCACGCAGCCGTGGCTAAAATCCCGCCGCGATCGCGCGAAGAATTCCGTCGCCGGAGTATCGTGCATGTACACGTTATAGCTATTCGGAAACAGAAACTTCACCAAACCAAGCGAGTTTTTCGGACCAGGCACTTGCCGGACAAATAGCTTTCCGGATTTCAACTGCGCCAGCACATCGCTCGAAATCGTTCCGGCGGCAACCACGTTTTGCTTGCCGTCCACTACTTCGAAACCCTTCTTCGCCAGATACTCCGGGTCTTTCAAAATGTGCGGGATGAGTTCCGCGCGCGTGATCGAGTAGGGCACCTCCCAGTAGGGCCGGAACACGACATACTTCATGGTTTCGCCAAATACCGGAGTGTTGTGGCCATACGATTTGCCCACCACCACGTTCATCGTCACGCCTATGTTGAAGTCCTTGTCGTAGGCGCGCAGGCGGAACTCTGGGATATTCGCCACAATTGGCGCCTTCGAATACGATTCCGGCAGCCAGCGCCAGCGTTCAAGAGTCCAGCGCATCTGCTCCACGCGGCGGCTGAGGGGAACGTTCAAGTCGGCCAGGGTTTGAGCGTCTAGCCGTCCGTTTATATCTCTGCCGTGCCGGAGCTGGAACTTCTTCACAGCGTCCACCAGAGCTCCTGCATAAACCGGCGGATCCGCGGGAACTTCCGCATCGGCCGGCAGATCCCCAAGCAGGCGTAATAACCGGGTGAGCCTCGGCACACCCGGATACGTGTCGCCGGGCGCGATGAATTTCTTGACTGGCGGCAGTTGTTCGCCATCATCTTTTGAAGCGAGAGCCATGTAAGTCTGCAAAGCCAGCATCGTACGCCGATAACCCGGATACGGCGGTTCCACTTGCGTCAACGCCGCGGCGGCGTCCGGTGCGTTGACCACTTGGTCTCTGAGGAACTCAGGAAGATCGTACTTCCGCGATTCTTCGTCGAACGCAAACGCCAGGTGCTTCGGATTCACCTTACCGATATGCAAATCCGAGATGTAGCGCATGATGCAAACAGTGAACGCAAGATCGAACTTAAGCGCGTCACTCTCCGGCGGTTGCCTTACGGCGGGCTTTAGCGCAGCCATGCGGCTGTTCCAGCGTGGTCCATCGTAATCTTCCGCAAAAAGACCTTTTTGTTCCGCTTGAAGAAACACCGCGATCAGCTGCCGCGCCTGCGCGGTTGGTTCCCCATCCTTTATCCACCACAGCGAATATCCGTTGAAATCGTAAAATTTTTTCAAGTGCTTGCTATAGTCGCTAAAATCCGGCCAGCGCAAATCGGACAAATTGCCGGCGGCGACGGTGTTGCGCAGCCAGGATTGTCCTTCGGCGCTGAGCTCAGCCGCCTTGGCGCCCACTATCAGCAGGAGTGCAATAGAGACTTTTCCAAAAACCTTAAGGTCTTTAGACAGCATGTAACCTCTTAGAGTGTGCCAGCATCGGCCTGGTTGCTAGAATCAGAATAAGTCCTGTATGCAGTCGAAATTCCTCCGTACCGCCGTGTTGCCGGCAGCGCTGTTGCTTGCATTGCCATTTGGGCAAACGTTGAAATCCGCTACGCCAACCGAGCGCGAATACCGTCTCCGCTTTTATCACACCCACACCAACGAACGGCTGGAAATCGTATATCGGCGCGGCGAACACTACCTGCCGGATGCCTTGGACCAGCTCGATCACTATCTCCGCGACCACCGTACGGGCGAGGTCCGTCATTTCGACCCGCATCTTTTCGATCTGCTGAACGATCTAACCGAATCCCTGCACGATTCCGGCGGTGAGATCGACGTGGTTTGCGGCTACCGCACAGCCTGGAGCAACGAGTTCCTGCGGAATCGCGGCGCGCACACTGGTGTCGCGAAGCACAGTCTGCATATGCAGGCGGAAGCGATCGACATTCGCCTGGCCGGGATTCCCACTGCAACGGTGAGGGATGCCGCGCTGCGCCTGGAACGCGGAGGCGTCGGTTACTATCGCGCTTCGAACTTTGTTCATGTCGACGTCGGACGTGTCCGCCGCTGGTAACTCAAGCCGCAGCCTGCAGCTTCTTCACTAAAACTTTCGAGTTCCGCCCGCTGTGGTCGTATTTTTCGCGCCGGCTGGGCGGCAGATCGTCCGGCGTGCCTTCGGAAAATCCCCCTTTCGCCTGGAAATAGTTGAACGCCTGCGTCGATAGCGTGATCAGTTCCGTCAAACCGATTTCACGAGCCTTGTTCTCGACGAATTGAGTCAGCTTCCGGCCGATTCCCTGATTTTCGTGCGCCTGATCCACATAAAGGCTCGCCAACTCGCCTTTTCGTTGCGCGGGATAGACATGCAACGCCACGCACGCAACCGGATTCTTGTCGATTTCGAAAATGTAGTAGTCGCCCAGATCCTTTTCAATCTCGGCGCGGGTGCGCCGCACCAGTTCGCCCGCTTCCACAGCTTTCTTCGTCAACATCTGGATGGCGCGCGCGTCCTTCTTCTTGGCCGGCCGGATCTGTTCGTATTCGTTGGCGTAAATCAGAGTGCCGATGCCTTCTTTGGAAAACACTTCCGCGAGCAGCCCTTCATCTTCACGTCCGTTGATGATGTGAACCCGCTGCACTCCGGCAGCGCAGGCCGCGGCCGCGTGCTGCGCTTTGGAAAACATTTGGGGAACAAATCCCGCAGCGCCGGACTGCACCAGTTTCTGCAAATCCGCCACCAGCATCTGCCGGATCAGTTGCCCGTTATAGCGCAGCCCATCGTGCGTGGTGATAAAAATCAGCTTCGTCGCCTTCAACGCTTCCGCGACGGCCAGCGCGACGCTGTCGGAATTGGCGCGATACGTCTTCCCTTCCCCGTCGATGCCAAGCGGCGGAATGATGGGAACAATCCCCTGGTTCATGAGCGTTTGCAGGAGATCGGTGTCCACGCGCTCCACTTTGCCGGTGAAGAGATGATCCACGCCTTGGATGATCCCGAGCGGATGCGAAGTGATCGCATTGGTGTAGGCCGCTTTGAGATCGTTGGCGGAAAGTCCTTCCAGAATCTCATGGGTGAGCCGGTTGGCCGCATCGATGGCCAGTTGCAAGGTAGGCGCATCGGTTACGCCCGTGCCGTCAAAGTTGGACGCTTGAACGCTGTGTTTTTCCGCTAGGTTCTTAATTTGTTCGGCGGCGCCATGCACCAACACTACGCGGATGTTCAAGGAACGCAGCACCGCGACATCCAGCAGAATGTTCGCGAAGTTCTCGTCGGTGACGATGCCGCCATCCACGGCGATGAGGAATGTTTTCTCGCGGAATTGCGGGATGTATTGCAAAATCCCGCGCAGGTCGGTCAGCTTCATGGCGTGAGAGGGATGATTCCACTTTACAACGAAACGGTGTGTCTACTTCGCGGCTTGTGCGAGTTCGCGCGCGGCCGGCGTTGAGGATTTTGCAACCGGGCCCGTGAACTCCAACACGCCGTCGGCAACCGGCGTCCATTTCAAGCAAACGAGATCCAGGATGTAGTTCTGATTCACCCGCCACGGCGCCTTCGATCCTTGCTTCGGCCAATTCTCAATCGCGCGCTGCATGTAGCCCGGCGTGAACTTTTCTACGAATGGCGCAACAGCGCGATCGCTGGTGTTCTTCGGAGTGACCTGGCGCGCACCTTTCCGATCCATTGCATTCAGCAGCCGGCACACATAGCGGCAAATTAAATCGGCTTTGAGCGTCCACGACGCGTTGATGTATCCGAAAACCGCAGCAAGATTCGGAACGCCCGACATCATCACGCCTTTGTACGCAAGCGTCCGGCCGGGATCGACCTCGCGCCCATCCACCGAAAGCCGGACGCCGCCGAATGCTTGCATCACCAGGCCCGTGGCGGTTACGATGATGTCGGCCTCCAGATTCTCACCGGATTTGAGCCGAATGCCGGTTTCCGTCACCGTGTCAATTTCACCCGTCACCACGCCGGCACGGCCTGATTTTATGGCGTGGAACAAATCCGAGCCCGGGACGAGGCAAAGCCGTTGGTCCCACGGGTTGTAGCGCGGCGTGAAGTGCGTCTCGACATCGTAGTCCGGACCCAACTCGTCGCGCACTTTCTGGAGCAGCCCCTTTTTCACGAAGTTCGGGAACCGCTGCGCGAGTTGATAAATATACATCATGAAGCCAACGTTCCAGGCTCGGCTGATGCGATAGGCCCACATCGCGGGCAGCACGCGCCTCAGCCCGTTTGCCATGGCATTCTCTTCCGGCAACGAAATAATGTAGGTGGGCGAGCGCTGCAGCATCGTCACGTGCTCGGCCTCCTTGGCCATCGCCGGAATCAGCGTTACCGCCGTAGCCCCGCTTCCGATCACGACGACACGCTTGCCGCGATAGTCCAGATTCTCCGGCCACGCTTGCGGATGAATCACTGGGCCGCGGAAACGTCCCACGCCCGGAAAGTCAGGCGTGTATCCGGAAGAATAACGATAATAGCCCGCGCAGGAAAATAAGAAGTTGCACGTCAACGTGACCGGCTCGCCATTTCGCAAAGCTTGCACGGTCCAGCGCGCTTCTTCCGACGACCAAGCGGCGCTCTCAATGCGATGGCCGAATCGGATATGACGGTCGATCCCTTCTTCGCGGGCAACATCGGTGATGTAATCGCGAATGGCATCTCCCGGCGAAATCGCCTTCCGGCTGGTCCAGGGCTTGAACGAATAACCCATCGTCAGCATGTCCGAATCCGAGCGAATGCCCGGATAGCGAAATAAATCCCACGTCCCGCCGATGCGCTCGCGCTGTTCCAGAATGACGAAGCTTTTGTTCGGACAGAACTTCCGCAAGTGATGCGCGGCATCGATGCCGGATAAGCCAGCGCCCATGATCAGCACGTCGAAATGTTCCAGCGAAGGCCGCTCCATGTCACTCAAATTCGATTTTGTACACAAAAGCGAACTCCCCGGATCCGCGCGCTGGAGACGTCACCGTCAGCGCATCCTCTGCCTGCTTCCACTTCAGCTTGGATTGGCTGCCCAGCAGCGTAACGCCGCGAATCTTGCGGCCCTTCAGCGGACCCTTCGTCCCGAGGGATTTCGCACGCAGTTCCGCACCCGGCCAATCCAGCGCAATCATGTAAAGCGTCTCGCCTTTGGTGGTGTAACGGATATCCTGCCCGGTGAAAGGCTGGCTTTTCGCATCGGTAAAACCGCCCGCGAGAACTTCAGTAGGACCTTCGCCGTAAACCTCAAACGGACGCGTTCCGTAGATCGCCTCCCCGTTTACCGCGAGCCAGCGCCCGATAGCGAGCAGAATCGTTTGCACCTCTTCTGGAATGGTTCCATCGGAACGCGGTCCGATGTTCAGCAATAGCGTGCCATTCTTGCTGACGATATCGACGAGATCGTCCACCAAAGAATCCGCTGTTCGGAACTTTTCGCCATCGATGTAGCCCCACGATTTCAGGCCAACCGAGGTATCGGTCTGCCAGAACTGATCGCGGACTTTGTCCAGCTTGCCGCGCTCAATGTCGAGCACCGCAGTGTGCGCTGGAAACGACTCCTTCTTGTAATTGATCGCGACGCCTTTGTTCCATTCCGCGCCGCGATTGTAATAGAATGCCGCGAAGCGCTGGAGATAGGGCTGGAACACGGGCTGCTCAATCCACCAATCGAACCAAACCAATTGCGGATGATACTTATCTACCAACTCGGTAGTCCGGGCCAACCAGTCATTCAAGAATTCCGGATCCGGCGAAGATTCGCTCTTGCCATCGGGCGTCTTCTCGGGTTGCGCGGGCGCATACAATCCGGCGTTCTTCGGATCCTGCACATCGGAGGGGAATTTCCGGCCGCCGTCGTAGAACCACCAATGTTCGGCGCGATGCGACGACACTCCCAGCACCATCCCCTCGGCGCGAACGGCTTTCGCGAGTTCGCCCACGACATCGCGATGCGGACCCATCTTGGCCGCGCTCCAATCCGTGAAGCTGCAATCGTACATGGGGAATCCGTCGTGATGTTCGGCGACGGGCACAACATATTTCGCGCCGGATTTCCGGAACAAAGCCGCCCATTCTGCTGGGTTGAACTTCTCAGCCTTGAAGCGCGGGATGAAATCCTTGTAGCCGAACTGGAACTGCGGGCCGAAAGTCTGAATGTGATGCTGGAACTCCCGCTGATCGACCTGATACATGTTGCGCGGATACCACTCCGAGCCGAAGGCCGGAACGGAATACGCGCCCCAATGGATGAAAATGCCGAACTTCGCATTCAGGTACCAAGCGGGGACGTTATAAGCGCTCAGCGAATTCCATGTTGCGGTAAAGGGGCCCTTGGCCACGGTTTTGTCGGCCGCTGCCAGCGCCGCCTCGACACGTTGTTTGTAAGTTTGCGCCGCGCACGCCAGCGCGCTGATCAGAGCCAAGGCAGCCAGTTTTCGCACGGTTTCTCCCCATGTACGTTATCAGATAAACAAACGTCGCGGGCGGCCCAAAACACGGTTGGGGTTCAGTCAAAACCTCACAACAGCAGTGCCTCCACCCGGTACGCGCAGACGGCTGCCCGCTTCACGGACCACGCAAATACAGTGAAGCGGCCGTCCTGCGACGCCACCAGCGCTTGAGAATCGATCTGATCCTGCGCGAACTGCGCCGCCGATAAATGCCGCGCTCCCCCAAAATGCGCCGGATGCAGCGTTCTGCCGATCGCCCCTTCCATCAACTCGGTATCTACTACGTGATCCACGCGCGCCCATGCGTCGCGCCGCCCGATCTTCGCTCCGAACGCCAGCAAGTCGCACTCATCCGTTAGCACCATCGCCCCGTCCACTGCGGTTAAGCCAGCCACCGCATCCACCGCTCGTCGAAGCGCCTCCTGCCAGCGGCGCTGGCTTCGCTCGCCTAAGTCTTCTCGGATCAAAGAGGCCAATTCCGAATAAGGCGGCGATACCGCATACGTCGTAGGGCCCACAATCGACTCCCGCCACGCTTCCGTTCCATGCGGGACAACTAAAAGCGATCCGCCGCGGCTGTGCGCGCGCATGGATGCCGCAAGCTGGATGATCACGCGCAACGCATCCGTGGACGAGGCGGCTGCCTCCGCACCCAGCAGCGCAGCCACCAGCGCCGGCGGATCGTCGAGCGTCACCGATTTCTGACCCAGCACCCGAATCCGGTCGCCTTCGAGCACCGCTACGTTGATAAACTTCCCGGAGTCGGCGCCGCGCGGGTGCTTGATCACCAGCATCCCGGGATCGATCACTTCCAGCACGAAACACATTACCGGTAGTTTCCGCGTCGCGCCCCAAATGAAAAACTCACCATCCTCGCGCCACACTCCCAAATGGATTCCCGGCCGCTCCACCGCCGGCGCGAGCCGCGCGATATTCTCAGGCGTCAGAGAAAGCCTCTGCTCGAACGTGAGCGGAAGACGCGATTGATCAGGAGCAAGAAACGCCAGCGAAAACTTGGGCGGATAGTGTTCCTGGCGCAGCAGGCTGGCCCAAAATGCGGCGTCGACAACCGCTTCTATAGCGGAATTATCCGGTTCGGAGGCGAGATCCTGCGCGCCGCGCCCGCGCTCCTCGGCCAGCAGGCGTGAAAAACGAAGACGTACGGAATCGGCAACCGCTCGCGCGGCGGGATAGGCGGGACCGCTCACAGACCTACCGGTATTCTACTGCCATCCGCCGCCCAGCGCTTTGTAGAGTTGCACCACACTCACCAGTTCGTCGAGACGCGCCTGCGACAGCGCGAGTTCGGCTTGAAACAGATCCCGGTCGGCATCTAATGCATTCAGCAACGTGTCCACGCCCCCGCGGTAGCGAACATACGCAAGGCGCGTCCGATCTTGCAGGGCGGCCACCAGCAACTCCTGCTGCACGCGGCTTTCCCGCACTCGCTGATGCGCGATGAGCGCGTTCGAAACTTCGGTAAACGCGGTCTGGATGGTCTTCTCGTACTGAATCAGCGCGCTTCTTTGCAGCGCTTCCGTCAGCCGAACATTCCCTTTGAGGCGCCCGGCGGTAAAGATGGGCTGCGTCACTTGCGGCGTGAAAGCCCAAATGGCGCTTGGGCCGGTAAACAAACTGGAAAGCTGCGTTCCCTGCCCGCCCAATAAGCCGCTCAGGCTGATTTGCGGAAAGTAAGCGGCTTTCGCCACGCCGATGCGCGCATTGGCCGCGACCAGGTTTTCCTCGGCCGCCCGGATATCCGGGCGACGTTCTAATAGCGAGGATGGCAATCCCGGCGGCACATCCGGCAATTCCTGTTCCGTCAAGCTGCGGCCGCGCACGATCGTCCCGGGGTTTTTACCCAACAGTAGGCTGAGTTGGTTCTCAGTCTGTTCAATTTGCTGCTGCAGAGTTGGGATCGTTTCCGACGCCGTGTACACCAATTGTTCGCCTTGCCGCAGATCTAAGAGAGTTGCCACTCCGCCGGTCTGGCGATTGCGAATCAACTCGAGCGATTCCCGGCGCGTTTGCAGCGTGCGTTGCGAGATTTCCAGTTGATAATCCAGGTTGCGCAAGTTGAAATACGCGCTGGCCACGTCGCTCACCAGCGTGGTGGTAACAGCCTTGCGCGTTTCCTCCGACGCCAACAGCTCCGCGCGGGAGGCCTCCGTAGCGCGGCGCAACCGTCCCCAAATGTCCAGCTCAAACGAGAGCAGATTGACAGTAGCCTGGCCAAAGGTCCGGTTCTGCGAAGGCAGGAACGACGCCGGCAACGCAGTTTGTCCATCTCGCGAGAGCCGTACCGTCGAGATATCGGCGCCTGCGCCAAAGTTTGGAAACTGGTCGGACCGGGTGACGGTCAAGGTGGCGCGCGCGGCGTCCACGCGAGCGATCGCATCCCGCAAATCGTAATTTTGGACGAGCGCGGTCTTTTCTAAATCCTGCAGCTTCTCGTCCTTAAAAACCTCCCACCATTTGAGATCGCCTAAGGCTTTATCCCCCGCTGGAATGGGAGCAGGAGATCGAAAGTTGTCCGGCGTCTGAATCGCCGGGCGATGATAATTCGGGCCAACCGTGCAGCCGGCGAGAAAAACCGTAAGCAGGACAAGCGAAAGTTTTTTCATTCGTCAGTCTCCCTGCGCCGGCGCCGGATGCGGCGTAATTGCTGGCACGCCGGCCTTCGCCCCGGACACCCGCTCGACGACATAGAAAATCGCGGGAATGAAAAAGATCCCGATGATGCTCGCCGCCAGCATTCCGCCGATTACGGTTGTTCCCATGATCTGCCGCGCAACCGATCCCGCTCCTGAAGCCGTCCAGAGCGGAACGCAGCCCAGGATGAATGCGAACGACGTCATCAGAATCGGCCGCAGCCGCAACCGGGCGCCTTCCAGAGCGGCATCCACCAGGGGCTTGCCCTTTTCGAATTCGTCTTTCGCAAATTCCACAATCAAAATCGCGTTCTTCGCCGCCAAACCGATCAACATCACCAGGCCGATTTGCGAATACACGTCCGTTTCGATCTGCACCATGTAAGGCGGATAAAGCCAGCCGATTACCGTGCGCCGCAACCAAAGGACCGCGAACGCGCCAAACACCGCCACCGGCGTGCTCAACAAAACGCTGAAGGGCAACGACCAGCTTTCATAGAGCGCCGCCAGAATCAGGAAGACGAATAGCAGCGAAAATCCGAAAATCACTGCCGGCGGAATTCCCTCCTGCGCTTTCTTTTCCTGGAACGACATGTCTTTGTAGTCGTAACCCATCTCGCGCGGCATGGTTTGATCGAACACTTCTTCCAGCGCTTTCATGGCCTGCGCCGAACTATAGCCCGCGGCCGCCGATCCGTTAAGCTGCGCCGCGCGATACATATTGAAGCGCATCGTGAATTCGGGACCCATCCGCGACCGGAATTTCGTCAACGCCGAGAGCGGCACCATTTCGCCCTGATTGTTTCGGACGTAGAACTGCCCGACATTCTCGGCTCGCGTGCGATAATCGCCTTCCGCTTCCACATACACCTGCCACTGCCGGCCGAAGCGATTGAAGTAATTCACGAACAGTCCGCCCATGAACGCCTGGATGGTTCGGTAAACATCATTGATCGACACGCCTTGCTTGAGCACCTTGTCTTCGTCCACGTCCACGAACTCCTGCGGGACGCTCGCGAGAAACGTCGTACTCAACCCGGCAATCTCCGGACGCTTGCGCGCCGCGGCCAGGAACGTATTGAGGTTGGACGATAGGAACTGCACATCCTTGCCGGCGCGATCTTCCAATACGAACGTGAATCCGCCCGCCGTGCCCACGCCTGGAATCGCGGGCGGCGAAAAATCGAACGCGATGCCCTCCGGAATTTTGCTCAGCTCCTGGTTGATGCGGTGCTTCAATACCTGAAACTGCTTATCGCGGGTTTCGCGATCCTTCCATTCATCCAGATTCACGAAGATAAACGCGTTGTAGCTCGTCCGTACCAGGCTCAGCAAGCTGATCCCAATAACGCTGGTGGCGTACTTCACGCCCGGTGTATCTTTGATGATCTTCTCGATCTTGGTGGATACTTCTTCGGTGCGCTGCAGCGAAGATGCATTGGGAAGCTGCAAGTTGACGTAAAAATAACCCTGATCTTCGTCGGGCAGAAAACTAGTCGGCAGCCTGCTTCCGAAAAACGCCGCGGCCGCGCCGAAAATTACCAACATTACCAGCGCCACGCCGCTCTTGCGGATGAGAAACCCGGACAGCTCGACGTATCGATCCGTGCCCTGCCGGAAAACTTTGTTGAACCAGTTGAAAAATCTGCGTAGCAACCCGTGGCTCGCCTGTTTCGGTTTCAGCATCAGCGCGGCCAGCGCGGGACTAAGCGTCAGAGCATTGAACGCCGACAAGATCACCGAAATCGCAATCGTAACGGCGAACTGTTGATACAACCTGCCGGTAATCCCAGGAATAAATGCGGTCGGGATGAACACCGCGGACAGAACCAGCGCGATCCCAATCACCGGGCCCGAGATTTCTTCCATGGCTCGTAAGGCAGCCTCTTTGGGCGCCATGCCGTCTTCGATATGCCGCTCCACCGCTTCCACAACAACAATCGCGTCGTCCACTACCAGACCGATCGCAAGCACCAATCCAAACAGAGAGAGCGTGTTGATGGAAAATCCGAACACCGGAAAAAAGATGAACGTTCCGACGAGTGAGACCGGCACCGCCAGCAGCGGAATCAACGTAGCGCGCCAGCCTTGCAGGAAGATATACACCACAACGATGACCAGAAGAATCGCGATTACCAATGTTTCAACGATTTCGCGCATTCCCTCCGTCACCGCGCGGGTGGTGTCGAGCGGAACGGCATAGTCAACGTCTTGGGGAAAGCGCTTCTTCGCTTCCGTCATCAGCTTCTTCACGCCCTCGGCAGCTTGCACCGCGTTCGATCCGGGCAACTGATACACGCCGATGATCGCGCTCGGATTGCTGTTCAACCGTCCCACAATTGAATAATCCTGCGAGCCCAGTTCCACGCGCGCCACGTCCTTTATGCGGACAATCCCGCCATCCGGCGTCTCGCGCACTACGATCTGCCCGAACTCTTCCGGCGAACTCCGCCGCCCGCGCGCTTGCACCGAGTATGTATACTCCTGTCCCGGAGGCGCCGGCTCGCTGCCCACCTGCCCGGCCGGATTCACCGTGTTTTGCGATTGCAGCGCGCTTACAATCTCCGGAACCGTGATGCCGAGTTTCGCCAACTGGTCGGGCTTCACCCACAGCCGCATCGCATACTGACCGGCGCCAAAAACTTGCACGCTTCCCACTCCGGGGACGCGCGTGAGTTGGTCGTTCAAATTGATATAGGCGTAATTCGCCAAGAACTGCGCGTCGTAAGTGCCATGCGGCGAATTCAAACTCACCAGCATGAGCGGAGCGGTCAGCGTCTTTTGGACCGTGATTCCATACGCGTTGACTTCGGCCGGAAGCTGCGATTGCGCCAGGTTCTCGCGCAGGTCCGAGAGAATCAGATCGGTGTTGGGATCCGTTTTCACGTCGAAGTCCACAATCAGCCGCATTTGACCGTTCGCTGTGGCGTTCAGCGAATACATGTAGTTCATGTTGTCGACGCCGCTCATCTGCTGTTCGATTGGAGTGGCCACCGACTGTTCAATCGTCTGCGCGTCCGCACCCGTATAAATGGCCGAAACCTGCACTTCCGGCGGAGCGATCTGGGGAAAAAGTGCGATCGGCAAACCAGCTATGGTGACCGCGCCAATGATCACCATCAGGATCGCGATGACCATCGCCACGATCGGGCGGTTGATGAAAAACTTGGACATGACTATTTCCCAGCCGATTCCGCCGGCATCGCATACGGTTTGGGGCGAACTTGCATTCCGGTTCGCACTTTCTGCACGCCCTCAGCGACAACCTTTTCGCCGGGGTTTAAACCCTGATCGATGATCCAGAGATTTCCAACTCGTTCGCCGGTCTTAACGGTCCGGACATCCACCTTGTTTTCGTTATCTACCACCGCCACCTGATACGCACCCTGCAGCTCAGTGACGGAGCGCTGCGGAACCAGCAGCGCACCCAGAGCGGTTCGTGTCGACGTACGGACGCGCCCATACTGGCCGGGACGCAACAGATTTCCCGGATTCGGGAAAAGCCCCGCCACGCGAATTGCGCCCGTGCCTTGGTTCACTTGGCGGTCCGCGAAATAGAAACTTCCCGGATGCGCGTACGTCGTGCCGTCAGCCAGAATCAGCTCGAGCTTCAGCTGTTTCCGCTCCGCTTCCAGAGTCGCGGGCGTTGCGTAGCGCCGATGAAAATCCAGATATTCGCGCTCGCTCACCGTGAAATAGCATTTGATCGGATCCACCGTGGAAACGGTGGTTACCGGCCCACTTGCCGGGCTGACCAGCGCGCCCACTTGCTGCTGAGCTTGTCCTGCAACGCCGTCGATCGGCGAAACGAGTCGCGTAAATCCGAGGTTGAGATTCGCGGTGGCTACGGTCGCAGTGGCTGCCTGAACGGCAGCCTGCGCCGCTTGAATTTGCGCTTGCGCAGTCTCTACCTGAGCCTTGGCGGATTGTACCTGAGCCTTCGCCGCCAGATTGTTCTGCGTCGCGTTATCCAGATCCTGCTGCGTAATCGCCTGCTGCTTCGCGAGGGGAATGTAACGGTCCACATCCAATTGCGTTCGCACTTGATTCGCTTCTGCGACGGAAACTTGCGCCTGTGCCTGGCCGAGCTGCGCCCTAGCCTGCGCTAACTGTCCTGACGCTTGCGCCAGTTGTCCTTTTGCCTGCTCAAGCACCGCTTCGAAGGGCCGGGGATC
>DATGIH010000504.1:0-2200 GCA_035295865.1 Bryobacteraceae bacterium | reverse complement strand
AGATGACGCATATCGCAGCGGTGAATTACGAGATCGCGGCGGCGACGCTGGGCGAAAAGAATCCGAGCGAAACCGGAAAGTCGGAGAACGGCCCCGCGTCGATTCATGGGAAGGACGCAGTGGTGAAGTATTTGAAAGAGTCCTTCGCCTATGCCCACAAAGCGGCGAATTCGCTTACCGCCGCGAATTCCATGGACATGGTCACGTCTCCCTTTGGGGACGGTAAAATCGCGCGCATCTCGCTGGCGTCCTTCATGGGATGGCACAGCTTCGATCATTATGGGCAGGCCGCGGTTTATGCGCGGATGAACGGGGTCATTCCGCCCGCGAGCCAGCCTAGGAAGTGATCTCACGATCCGCGACGCCTGCGGACGCGGAATCCATTGGGCGCATCTATAACGAAGGGATCGAAGATCGCGTAGCAACGTTCGAAACCCGGCTGCGATCTGCCGAGGATGTGCGCTGCTGGTTCGATGGCCGGCATCCCATTGTTGTGGTGGAAGAAGATGGCCGTATCGTAGCCTTTGCATCGACATCGACGTACCGTTCGCGCGATTGTTACGCAGGCATAGCGGAGGCTTCGGTTTATGTCTCGCGCGATTATCGGAGGCGTGGGGCCGGCCGGATCGCGCTCGAAGCACTGATTCAGGCGGCGAAGTCAGCCGGTTTTTGGAAGCTGCTGTCGCGAATCTTCCCCGAAAACACCGCCAGCCGTGGATTGGTGCGCCTACTCGGATTTCGCGAAGTCGGCCTGTACGAAAAGCACGGCCAGTTAGACGGCCAGTGGCGCGATGTGGTGATCGTCGAGCGACTGCTTCTGTAAGAGCGGACTGGCCGAACGAGAAACGAGCAACCGAAAACGAGAACACGGGTTTTCTGGGATAATTGATAAATGAGCGGGCAAAGCGCACTTACGGATTTGATCCGTCGCGGACGGCGGCGGCAGATCCGGCACTTGCTTGTTCAGGAAGCTTCTTTCTCAGCGGCATTGGCGTTCGGCGGCGCGATTCTGCTGCTACTGATCGGCACCCAAATCCTCAACTGGTATTGGCTGGCGCTGCTGTTCGCCGGAAGCCTCGCGGTGGGCGCTTATCGCGCGCGCGCCAAGATGCTTTCCGCTTATCAGGTGGCGCAACGCATTGATGGCAAGTTGAAACTGCAGGATGCGCTTTCCACCGCTTACTACTTCGGCGAGCACCCGGATCGAACGAAATCTCCCGCCGAATTCGTCGAGCGTCAAAGATCCGAAGCGGAAAATCTGGCGCGCTCGGTGGATGTGCGGCACGGGCTGCCTTTTCTCGCGCCGAGAAGTTTCTACGTGAATGCCGGCCTGGTATTGGCAGTGGCGGCGATGTTTGGGCTGCGCTACGGAATTAATCGCAGCATGGACCTGCGATCGCCGCTGGTTCACATCGGCTTCGACGGATTCCTCGGATCTCCCAAGGAAATTGCGCAAGCGAAAAAGCTGAAGCACGATCGGCCGTTTGATCAAGACGGGCATCGCGAACAAGGGCAGCCGGTCGATCCGTGGGAATCGAAAACCGCGGATCTGGATCCGGCTCCGGAAAGCGTGCTCCGAACCATCGAAACGCCGGAGGCGAACAATCCGGATGGCGGCGCGGATCCAAAAGCGAACGGCCTGGGAAAAATGCAGGACCAATCGCCCAACGGCGACCCGCTTGGGGAAAACGAGAAGACCGAAGGAGCGAAAGGCGGCAACGACTCCAAGAGCGACGCCAATCCTTCGCCGGATGGAGCGTCCAAGGCCGGCGCTCAATCCTCGCAGAAGGATTCCAATCAGACTTCGAATCCGGGTGAAAATTCGAGCCTCACGGACAAGATGCGGGACGCGCTGGCCAATTTAATGGCGAAGCTGAAGATGCAATCGAAGTCCAGCGACGGCAAGCCGGGCGGAACGCAGAAGCAGAACGGCCAGCAATCGGCACAGAAGCAGAGTCAGAGCCAGGATCCGAACGGGTCTTCTTCAAACGAGCAGCCCGCGGATTCATCCGCCAGCTCGGAAGCGCAGGGGCAGCAGCAATCGCAGAGTGGAGCGCAGCAGGCTGCGCAGGCCAAGAGCGACAGCCGTAGCGCGGATAAACCGAATTCGCCCGATGGGAAGAGCGGCGTTGGAAAACAGGACGGCGACAAGACGGCGCGCGAGGCCGAGCAATTGCGGGCGATGGGCAAGATCAGCGAG
>DATGIH010000503.1:0-31405 GCA_035295865.1 Bryobacteraceae bacterium | reverse complement strand
TATGGAGAAATGAACGGATTCGCCGAACAGCTATATCGCCGCATCGTGGACATCCAGAGATCCGCACATACGGAAAAATCGGAAGCTTACTACGGCGCCTTGATGGACTTGGCTTCCTGCCTGCATTCGCGGAAGCGCCTTGGCGAAGCGCAAGAAACGTATGAGCGCGCGCTTGCGGTCCGGCAAGCGATGGGCAAGAACGACGATAAGGCCGCAATATGTCTCGAAGGTCTCGCGCGCTGCCGCATGGCGCGTCATTTATACCAAGAGGCGGTGGAATCTGCGGAAGCCGCCATCCAATTACGAAAACGATTGGGAAAAGACACCGCAGCGAGCGAGCTTCCGCTCGAGGCTCTACTCGCCGAAGCCTATCTTCATATGCACGACAGCAAAAAGTCCGATGCATACTTCCTGCAGATGTACTCGCATCTCAAGCCGGAGTGGAGATACACGTTTATTCAAACCGGCGAGGAACTCTGCAAGATTTATGAGGAACAAGGCGATTACCAGCAAGCAGCCGCGAAACTGGAACTCGTGGTCGGCGTGATCGAATCGGCGAATGCAGCCGATGCCAGGCTGCCGCCACAAGAGGCGCACCTGGCCCAACTCTATCAGCGCGCCGGGCGCCTGGACGACGCCAACCGCATGAATATGGCCGCCATTCGTGCGATGGGGCGCACCGTGAAGGCTACCGGCGATCCACAGCGGATCAAATATGTATTGATCGCCTTTTTCGTCATCTTCGTCGGCCTTCCGATCGGCGGAACGGCCATTTCCGCGCCTCTCTTCGCCTGGTCTGCTCGCAAAATGGATCGTCGTCTTGCTCTGAAATATCTCCCGGAACCACCACCCCTGCCGCAGGAACAACTCTCGCGCTCTGAGACAAGCGACGCACTCGTCGGCGGCTTTCTCGGTCTGGATGCTAGCCCAATGGTGGCCACCGAGGCAGTTGTTGAAGCTGTCGAAGAACCACCAGTGGTACCCGCCGTCATCCAGGAGCCGGAATCTTCCCAGGTCACACTGAATGCGGACGGAAGCGACCTGTTCGCCATGCGTGTCCTCAATCTCCTGTTCGCCTTGCTCACGCTGGGAATCTACAGCTTTTGGGGCAAAGCGCGGGTCCGCCGTTATGTTTGCGGCCAGGCAGAGTTTCAAGGAGACTGGTTCGCATTCCACGGGACTGGCCGCGAGCTGTTTCTCGGATGGCTGCGCGCCTTGCCCGCCCTTGCTTTCATCTTTCTATTTCCCACCCTACTTCCGTTGCTGTGGCAGCACCGTTGGTCACCCTATGTTGGACAACTGTCGGCCGTGTTGGCGTTTCTGCTTCTGTGGCCAATCGCCCGCGTTGGCGCGTATCGATACCGCTTGAACCGGATGTCGTGGCGCGCCATTCGATTCTCCTATCGCGGGAAAGCGCTGCGCTATCTGGGCGAGAGCGTCCTGAACTGGCTCATTTGCCTGATCACTCTCGGGCTTTATGTTCCATTCCTGCAGGTGCGGCTCCGCAAGCTGCTTTTCAATCAAACATTTTTCGGAGATCGCGAGTTTCAGTTTTCCGGCCGCGCATCTGAGTTGTTTCCCGCCTGGTTGTTCGCGCTTCCACTGACCGTCTGCTCGTTTGGTATCGGCTGGGCTTGGTGGCGCGCTTTCACGCACCGTTATTGCTGGGCCAATACCACGATCGCCGGCGGACGCTTTCGCTGTACGGCCACCGGCGCTAAGCTGTTCTGGCTTTGGGTCGGAAATTTCTTCGTGATTGTGTTCACTCTCGGATTAGGCATGTCCTGGGCCATGCTCCGCACTCTTCGGTTTTGGACCAGGCACATTCAACTGGTGGGTGACGCAGAATTTTCCAAGGTCGAACAGGACCGCCGCGCTACCTCGGCGCTCGGTGAAAGTTTCGCCGATTTCCTGGGGTTTGATTTTGGATTCTAGATTTCTATGATTCGCCCGCTGGAAAGCACCTTTGAAGCGGTCTACTACGACGGCCAAGTTGCGATCCGCCGTGCCGCTATGGCCGAACTCGCGCCTGCCGAATTGAAGATCTCGCTCGCGGACGGAGCCACGCTGATTTGGCCCTACGCAACCATGCGCATCGCCGCGGATGGATCCTACGGTGAGCCGGTCCGGATCGAATACGGTTTGACTGAGGCCTTGGTGATTGAGTCTCACAGTTTTGTGGACGCATTGCACCAGCACGGCGTCACTCGCAAGGCTCTGCCATTGGATGTGCGCCGCTGGCCCGCGGTTCTCTTGTGTTGCATCGCTATTGCGGTGATTGCGAGCGTCTTCTACACTTGGGGCGTTCGAATCGTATCCGAGCAAGCGGTTCGTTTCATGCCGGCGGGTGTTGAAAGACGCCTGGGACAAGCCGTGGTGGCGACGTTAGCTCCGATACCTGGACGCTGCGCGGATTCCAATCACCGTCTGCAACCCATCGTGGATCGCCTCCAATCCGCCACCGGCTCGAAACAACGATTCGAGGTGATCTACGTGAACCAGGGAATCGTAAACGCCTTCGCCGCTCCTGGCGGATTCATCGTTGTATACCGAGGGCTTCTGGATCAAGCCAACACACCCGAAGAGTTCGCCGGCGTGTTGGCGCACGAGATGCAGCATGTACTGCATAAGCACAGCGCGCGAGCCTTGGCGCGCGAGTTTTCCGGACGCGCCTTGCTTTCATTCATGGCCGTGGATTCGAGCGGCACTCCCAGCGCCATCCAAGCCGGAATCCGGCTCGCGAATCTCAAATATCAAAGATCGGACGAGGCGGAAGCGGATCTCACCGGAGCCGCGCTTCTCGCTCGCGCGCATGTCGATGCCCGCGGATTTCTGACATTCCTGCGCAGAATGCAAGTGTACTCAGCCTCAAGTGGATCCGCTTGGAACTACATTTCGACGCACCCCGCGACGGACGATCGCGTCGATGCGTTGGTGACCGAAATCAACAAGTCGAAGCAATCCACAACTCCTCTGATGACTGCCGAAGAATGGGCATCGGCGCGTGAAGTCTGCTCTGGAAACTAATCGTCGTTAAGGCACCGATCCATTGAACCCCAACGCCTTCAAATACCCCGAATTCACGTTGCAATTCTCGAACCGGATCTTCTGCAGCAGATCCCGCAACGCCTCTCGCGCATGCTCCAATGAAGGCCGCGCCGCGATGCGCTTCTCCGTTTCCCCGGAGAGCTGCGGAATTTTCGCATACGACAAGACCTCGCCCCAGTGCGGCGGCTGCCCAAAAGAAACTACCGCCGACGTTTTCTCCATCTTCTTGTACGGCCAAAAACACCAGCCAACTTCATTCTTTTCGAGCGTCCCCACGAACTGCGTGATCCATTCATCTGTGTTCTCGCCGGATTCTCCCAGCCAGACCGGCACGTTGTACCGATCGCGAAAATCCAAATACTCCTGAATCACGCTCTGATCCGGTGCGGTCCAGTATTTGTGGAACGTGTACATCGCGTTCCGATCGAACGGCGCGCCGAAAACTTTGAAGTTGCTGTCCCACTGCGCTCCGCCGAGAATGATCACGTGATTCGTGTCAACGGCGCGAATCGCCGAGGTGATCCGCTTATAGAGCGGCTCCAACCGGCTGTTGTATTTCTGCAGCTGCGGAAAGTGCGGAATCGGCTCGTTCAGCAAATCATAGCCAAGCACGATCTTCTCATCGCGATAATGCGCCGCAATCCGTTTCCAGACTTCCACCGTCTGATCCTCATCGGCTGCGCTCTCAAACAACCACGGATACCCGAAACTGTCGTCAATATTCGTGCCGGTCTGTCCGCCCGGAGCGCAATGCAAATCCAGGATCACCCAAAGCCCCGCTTCCCGGCACCATGCGATTACGCGATCGAGCAGCGCAAAACCCTCGCGGCCTGAATCGAACAATTTGTAGTGCAAAGGAATCCGCACCGAGTTAAATCCGGCCTTCCGCAGAAACTGGATGTCCCTCTGCGTCACGTACGCGTCCCGATAGTCGCGCCAAAACTTCCCGGCATCGGCAGGCCCGATCAGTTCATCGAAAAAAGTCTCGATCTCGCGCGGCGACGCCGGACCACCTTCCAGCAGGAACATGTAGCCCTCAGGTTCCAGCCAATTTCCCAGATTCGTCCCGCGCAACAGCAGTTTTTGTCCCGCAGGCGTCACCAGATTCTTGCCGGACGCGTGAACGAAGCCGTTCTGTGCGTGCAGGTGCGCGCCCATGAGCAATAGCAAGCAAAGTCCCGGCCAGGCGATTCGCATTCCACCCATCATCGCTCGTTCTGACGTGTGATAATAGCCTGAGGGTTTTTTAAGGCATTCTACGCCTCCACTTGCAGAGATCCGTATGCCGATAAAAGCATGGCCCGTTTGCCTTCTGCTCGCCGCAGCCGCGTCGCTAGGCGCCCAATCGACCTTTACACCGTCATTCCAAACATCGATTCTGTCCGTACCCTGTGCGTATCAGATCATGGTCGGCGATTTCAACGGCGACAAAATTCCCGACGTCGCCGCTTGGTGTTACTCGCAGAGGGACGTCTACGTCCTGCTCGGCAACGGCGACGGGACGTTCAAACCGTACATCACCACTTCGTTCGCCGCCCAATTAATCAATAATGTGGGACCGAGCGACTACTTCATGGCGGCTGTGGACGTGAATGGCGACGGCAGGACGGACCTGGTTTACAGCGGTTTTGGTCCCCGGATTGTTTATAAAGATCCCAGCGGCGGCACCTATACAGGGCCCTCCGCCACAGTGGAAGTAATGCTCGCCAATAGCGACGGCACCTTCGCGCCGCCGAACACCGTTGCCACAAATCTGACCGGATATGTCGTGGCCGCTTCCGATCTCAATGGCGACGGCATTCCCGACCTCGTCCTGCAGGGCGGGCTCGACTTCGGCGGGGTTGAACTGATGTTCGGAAAAGGAGACGGAACGTTCTCCGGCGCAGTCGCTTTGGATCTGCCCGCGCAATCTTATGCGGTGGATTTCGCGGCAGCGGCCGATTTCAACAGCGACGGGAAACCGGACATTCTGTTGCAGAGGTTTGAGTTGAGTCTATCCATGAACATGGAACCGTTCTGGGTGCTCACCAATGAAGGAAATAGTGCGTTCGGTCCTTCGACGCTGGAATTTACGCAAGTCACTCGATCCAGCCGAAAAATCGTGCTCGCCGATTTTAACGGCGACGGGAAACCGGACATCGGTTTGATTGCGCCGGATCCGTCGTCTGGCCGCGCTTTCTATGTCTACTTCGGCAACGGCGACGGAACGTTCGCCACGCCTGCTCACAGCTTAGGCACTTTCGATCGTCAACTTTTCGCGATCGATCTGAACGGCGACGGCAAAGCCGACATGGTCCAGGAAACCGACAGCGGCGATCTCATTTTCTATCTCTCCAATGGCGACGGAACGTTTCAAACGTTGCCCGCGCAAAATATTCTCGCGCCCTTCGAACCCGCCGGCGTCTACGATCTCAATGGCGACGGAAAGCCCGATATCATTGGCTACGCAACCACGGGTCTCGGACTCCTGCTGAATACAACCGTTCTACCGGGCACCACGGCGGCGGTTAACGGCGCCTCCTTCGTGCCAAATTCGCCGCTAACCGGCGGCGCGATCGCGTCCATTTTCGGCAACGGCTATGCGTCCACCAACACGTACGCCAGCGCCATCCCGCTGCCCGCCACTTTGGACGGCGTGTCAGTCACCATAGGCGGATTCCCGGCGCCATTATTGTTCGCGGGTCCAAAACAGATCAACTTGCAAGTGCCGTGGGAAGTCTCGGGCACAAATGCGGACGTCGTCGTTACCGCGAATGGAACCGTGTTGCCGCCTTACTCTGCAACCCTCGCCCCGTACTCACCCGCCGTTTTCACCACGCAATCCGGAATCGGACAAGCCATCGCAATCAATCCGGACGGCTCGCTCGCAGACCAGAATCACCCTGCAAAAGTGGGCGAACCCTTGGTGATTCTCGCAACCGGCCTCGGCGCAGTAACGCCACCAGCGGTCGATGGCGCAAACTCCATCGATACCGAGCGCGACACCGTAACCAAGCCCAAAATCCTGATCGGCGGCGCCGAGGCGCAGGTACTGTTCTCCGGCCTATCGCCCCAATTCGTCGGACTCAATCAGATCAACGTCACGGTTCCGCAAGTTCAAGCAGGCGTGCAACCCCTGCAAATTTCCCTCGCCGGAGTTGTTACTTCGGAGAAAGTCACCATCGCAGTGCAGTAAACCGAACCGCGACCGCAAGGGAGCGCTACCAAGATACGCGCTAAGTCAGCAGCGCGCCGATCTTTTTCGAAGCCGTCGGGAACTTCCCAATCCCCGCGCCCACTACTTCATCGGCCACCGTCACGTACACATCCGCCACCGTGCCGGTAATCCGTGTGTGCGCACCTTTGGCGAGCCTCTTGCTCCCACCAGCGACAAGCATCGCAAGTCCGCTGTTCTTATGCGGATTCGCCTCTGCATGTTCGTGCACGTAAATCAGGCTCGTGTGATCAAACAACGATCCATCGCCTTCCGGAACCGATTCGAGCTTCGCCACCAGGTACGCGAACTCCTCCACATGCCAGCGGCAGATATCGCGCAGCACGTGGATTCCGTCCGTTCCATCCGCGCCCGACGTTTTGTCCGCCGCATGCGTGTAATCGTGATGCCGCGCCGACGTGTATCCGAGCCACGGAAACCGCGTCAAGCTCTGGCACTTCGTCAGCATGTACGACGCGACGCGCGTCTGCCGCATCGACAGCGCCTGTACCAGCAAATCGCTCTGCAATTTCGCGATGCGCGGCCAATCCTTCATGTCGCCATCGAAATCCGGCGGATCCACGCGGGCGTACTCTGGCGGCAAGCCGGCGATCGACCGCTCCAAATCCCGGATGCTTGACAGATGTTCGTCCATCCGCGCTTTGTCTTCACCCGGCAGCGATTTTTCAAGCACCGTTGCGTCCGCGCGCACCGTATCCAGGATGCTGCGCTTCCGGTTCACCCAACCTTCTTCGCGAGCGCCGAACAATCGATCGAACAGCCGGTGCGGAATCATCTCCGGCGGCAGCGCGCGCTCATATCCGGCCCAGCTCATGTTGCGCTGCATGCTCTCGCCGAACGATTCCTGCGCTACGCCAATTTGCAGCGAACGGAAGCGCGAATCGCCCCCGATCTTCGCCGCGATCACCTGATCAATGGATGGACCACTCGGCCCGCGGCCCGTAAAATCCAAGCCGGTCATCAAGCCGCTCATCGAATTCGTGTGGCCGTTGCCTTTACCGCTCGCGGCCGCATTGTCCACTCCGCTCAGCACATGCACGTCTTTGCGCCACGCGCCTAGCGGCGACAAGCAGGGAGTGAGTTCGTAGTCGCTGCCTTCTTCGGCCGGAATCCAGTAGCGTTCCGGAATCCCGTTACCGTTGAACCACAGCACAAACCGCGTTTCGATCGGCTTTGCGGCGATCGTCGCCCCAGTCGATTCATTCTTGGTCGCGGCGTACGCTGTGCCCGCCGCGTTGAACATCGATGCCAGGGGCGGAAGGCCGATCGCGATGCGCGCTCCGGCTGCCGTCATGCCTTTGAGAAGCGCTCTGCGGGAAGTTCTAACGCGATTAGTGATTATGTGCGACATCCAGCCTCCGCTTCTCCTCAGGAAACTCTCTGGCCACTACTAATGACGATATTAACACTTTGAAACGGTAACCCGAATTCCGAAAGGCGTCCGTCACAACCCGGATCACCGGCCGATCCGCCGGCGTTTCGCCTCGACCCGCTTGGAACCGGAAGTACTGCCGCACGATGCATTCCTGGCATTGCGAACTTGCCGCCAGCACCGCCCCTAGCTCCTTTGGCGACGAAAAATCCGAATTCGGAATGCCCGCCACATAGGCCGACGTATTCAGCGGCAGCTTGATGATCTTCTTCTTTACCGGATGCTTCCCGTCTTCGTCCTCTTCCTCATCTTTTTTCACCTTGAATTCCAGGGCCAACTCTTCTCTTCGCGCGCCCACCGCATCGAACTTCTCCAGTCCGAAACCGACCGAGTCCATGAGTTTGTGGCAGGTGTTGCACGACGGGCTCGTGGTGTGTTCCAACATCCGATCGCGATTGGTCTGCGGCTTCGCTTCCGTCACCGGCGGCAGATTCGTATTCACGCCCGGCGGCGGATCCGGCACATGCTGGCACAGGAACTGCTCCCGCACAAAAAGTCCGCGCGCCGTCGGCGATGAATCTTCCGGCTTCGCGGTCAGCGCCAGAAACAAGCCTTCGCCCAAAATCCCGGACCGTTCGGAGCCCGCCGGAAACGGCACTCGCTCAAAATCTTTCGCCGGAGCCTGAACGCCGTAGATCCGCGCCAGCTCCGGACTGACGTATCCATAGTTGGCCGTGAAAAGATCCATGAAGTTGCCGTGGTTCCAAACCAGGTCGGATAGAAACGTGCGCGTCTCCGTGATCATGGCATTCGACGTCTCGCGCGTGAAAAACGGGAACTTGCGGCGGTCTTTGCTTGATGTCGTTAAGCGATCGAAGCGCAGCCACTGACTCACAAAAGCATCCAGCGATTCGTGCGCCCGAGGATCGGCCAGCATCCGCTGCACCTGTTTCTCCACCCCCGCGCGACTCGCCAACTCACCGCGCTCGGCGGCCGCGAAAAGCTCGGCATCCGGCATCGAGTCCCAGAGCGAATAGGAAAGCCGGCTGGCCGTTTCCCAAGGTTTCAACTTCGCATCGGATGTCGCATTGATCCAGAACAGGAAGTTCGGCGATTGGAGCATCGCCTCCACCACCAGCTGCGCGCCCTTCAGCAAATCCGGTTCTTTCGCCAGCAACGCCTCATACCGCTGCTGCTCGCGCGGCTCCAATGGACGGCGAAATGCTTTCTTGCCGAACTCCCGGATAAACTGCTTCCCGCACTCGGGCGACGGCTTGCACGAAATCAGCCCATGCGTGTCGCCGCCGCGAAATGCCGATCGCGCCAGTTTTTCGGCCGCGTTGCTGTACGCCTCCAGCAGCAGCGGCGAAATGTTTTGTCCGCGCGATTGGTTCAAATATCCATTGACGAAATCTTCCGGCGGAAATTGCGCGGCCGGATTCGTTTGATCACCCAACAAGTCGCGGACCGTGTGGTTGTACTGGCTGTGCGTCAACCGCCGCATGCGCGCGTCTTCGGAAGCCCCAGCGCCCGCGCCTTCATTTTCCAGCTCGCGATACTTCAACGCCGTCGCCAGCTCCACGCCGGACAACTGCGCCAGCTTCGCGATCCACGCTTTCAACGCAGCTTCTTCCGGACTGTTCTGCTTAATCCGCTCTCCACCGGTGTGCGCGACCCGTGCCGTCGGCTTGCGCAGCAAAAGCGATGCATCCGGATTCTTCTGGTCCACTAGAATCACCAGTGAATTTCCAAACGCCGCAATCTTGTCGGCATCCGCATCGGCTTCCGGAAAATGCAATCGGGTCGCAGACGCCACGCCATCGGCATTGTGGCAAGCACGGCAATTCGCCTTTTCAAGAATCGGAAAAAGGGTGGTCCGGAAATCGCCGCTCTGTGCCCAGAGAACGCCGCCGGCCACAATCCAGAGAATCATCCGGGTCATTGTGGTTTTCTGCCGCTCGCCTGTAGAATAACACTCGCGGCTGTAAACTAAAAATGATGCGCCTACTCATTGCGGCCTTCCTGATTTTTTCTGCGGCCGCCCAAGCCGCAGCAACAGAGCGAGATGTCGCCGAATGGGTGCTCCGCTGGGAAGGAAGTCTGATCCTCGAAGGATCCAACACGCCCATCCGCGATGTCTTCCATCTTCCGGCTGGCGATTTCCACATCGTATCCATCGACCTTACCGCCGCCGTCATGCGCCCAGTCGAACTCCGCGAGCTCGCAGGACTCAAGCATCTGCGCCAGCTTTATCTGCCTGGCAAAATCTGGAATCCGGGCGCGGGCAACGAAGACAAAACCGGCGTCTTCGAGGCGCTCGCTTCGCTCACCACCGTGGAGCGCCTCGCCTTCAGTTGGCATTTCAATTCGAACATCGAGGTGGATGACAAAGACATAGACAAGCTCGCGCCTTGGACCAGCTTGCAGCAGTTCCGCTGCAGCCAGTGCGGACTCGCCAAACCGAAGCTTTCGGCCTTCACCCAACTCCGCGATCTCGATCTCGGCGACAATCCTTTCACCGACGAAGGCCTCGCATCGCTCGCGGAACTTCATAACCTCAAGCACCTCATCCTGCGCAATACGCTCGTGACTGACGATGGACTCAAAGCGCTCGAAAACTTAACGGCTCTCGAAGAACTCGATCTCTCCGGAACCAAGATCACCGGCCGCGGCCTGCAGCATCTGAGCAACTTGAAGTCGATCCGCACACTGAATCTTCTCGGCGCGCAAGTGCCCGACGAATTCCTGGACGTACTGGCCGGTATGAAGTCGCTCGAAGTTCTAAATCTCTACCGGACTCCCGTGACCAACTCCGGCCTCGCCAGCCTCCACTCTTTGAAAAATCTCACGGATGTCGATGTCCGCTACAGCCGCGTCACCAGCAACGGCGTGGAAGCGCTTCGTGCCGCTCTGCAGCAAGTGAAGGTCCGCTTCGATGGCGCCGCTCTCGCGAAGAATCTTCGTCCCGGAGCCGCCAAGCCAGCCGATTCTTCTCCGCAAGCGATCGCGAAATGGGTTCGTCTGATGGGCGGCAGCGCCGAGCTGAAGGATGGCCGCCTCACATCCATCAATCTCGCGTCCACTTCCTTAAGTGACGCGCAGCTCGCCTTTCTCGAAAATCTTCCGGATCTGCAAAAGCTCGCTCTTCAAGTAACGCAGATTTCCGATCTCGGTCTCGCTTCCATCCAACATCTCACCAGCCTCCGCGAGCTCAATCTGAGCAACACCACCATCTCTTCCACCGGACTTGCGAAGCTCGCCGCCCTCAAAAACCTGGAAACGCTCAAGCTATCCGAAACGCTGGTAGATGCTTCCGGCTTGCATCATCTCAAGGGACTGGCCGCGCTGCGCGATCTCGATCTCGACGGATCGCACGTCGCCGATCGCGGATTCGACGACATCGCATTGCTCACCAGCCTTCACACTCTGCGCCTCCGCTTCCTCGATATCACCGACGCCGGCTTAAGCGGACTCGCCAAGCTTTCCAATCTCGAAAGCCTCGATCTCAGCAGCACCGAAATCACCGACGCCGGCATCAAACAGATCGCAGCGCTCACCAACCTCCGCGAACTTTATTTGAACTACACCGCCGTCGGAAACCCCGGCCTCGCGGATTTGAAGCCTCTCGAACAACTGCAGCGCCTGGAGCTCGTCCACGCTCGAGCCAATGATGAAGGCATGGCTTCCATCGCGGGTCTGAAAAACCTACGCGCCGCCAAGCTCGACTATCTAACGCTCGACGATCAAGCCATCGCAACTTTGAAAGCTCTCCCCCAACTTCGCGAACTCAGCCTCGATAACACCGGCATCACGGACCAAGGTGTTCAAAGCCTCCGCTCCATGACCGAGCTAAAATCACTGAACATCTATCACACCCTCGTCACCGAGAACGCCATGCTGGCGCTCAAAACCGCGCTCCCGGATTGCCAAATCATATTCGATCGCGATTCCGCGCTGCCCAACCGGAGAATCCGCCAATGAAATTGTTTCTCGCCGTCCTCCTCTGCGCCGGATGCGCGCTCGCAGCCGAAGAAGACACCCAGTGGATCACCGATCTCGGCGGCAGCGTCACGCGCAACGCCCAGGGCCAAGTCACCGGCATCAATCTGCGCGGAACCTGGGTAACCGACATCGATCTCCGCCGCTTGAACCACTACCCGGCCTTGAGCGTGCTCGATCTTTCGCTCACACACATCACCGATGGCGGCATGCAGGAAATCAAAGGCCTGCGCGGCATCACCGATTTCAATCTCTACTTCGCTGAATACGTCACCGACGAAGGTGTGGCCGCCATCAAAGAATGGAAACAACTCCGGCGCCTCAACCTGCACGGCACCAAAGCCGGCGACAGCGCACTCGAACACATCGCAGGACTCACGCTGCTCGAATGGCTCGACGTCGGCTCCACCTTGATGACCGATGTTGGACTCGAACGCCTAGCCAGCCTCACCAATCTCCGTTCCCTGACCATGGGGGCAAACGAGCTCAGCGACGCCGGCATGCAAGCGCTCCGTCAGATGCCGAATCTGACGTACCTCGATCTGAGCGGCCGTCAGGGCAACGACAAGAATGTCTGGAGCATCGCCATGTCGAATAGCGGGCTGCAAGCCGTCCTCACGCTCAAGAATTTGCATGAACTGCGCTTTGCCTGCGTTTCTACCGCGGTCGGCATCGAAGGCAATAAGTTGGGAGAAGTCAGCACTCTCAGCATCACTGAAAAATGGCTGGAGCAAATCAAATCCCTCACCTCGCTCGAACGCCTGAAATTACAAGGCTGTAAACGCATCGACGATGAAGCCGTCGCGCAACTCATCGCCATGCCCTCGCTTCGCGAAGTGGATTTGAAAGGAACCTCGGTCACCGAAAAAGGCGCGCAGATGTTCCGCGCCGCCAAACCCAACGCCGTCGTCTTCATCGGGCCGTGGGAAGGCAAGCAAGCCGCCTATCGCAACAACTAGTTGACGTGGCGCACGCACTCCTGCGTGCCGCGTCGCCACTCATGGCGACGCCCGGTTTGTCGAGCGCTTCTCATGGTTGCCCCTTTTGTGGGGCGGACCCCCAGGTCCGCGGCCGACGCCCTCGTCGGCCCTGGGCCGTCTGATCGGAGTACGGTCCGGCTCTCTGCTATCCTCAAACCTAGACGCGCGCAGGACGCGTCCCGTCCGCGGAAAGGGCCGCGCCCACCTGCTGCTTTGAGGATTCATTTTCCGTTGACCCTCTTTCGCCTGTCATGCGGACCAGGCATACGAAGGAGGCTGTCTTGAATCTCGAACAACAGAAGAAACAGGCCTGTGAACTTTTGCGTGCCGTCCGCTCCGGCGACGCCGCCGCCATCGCGCGCCTTCGCCAAAAACACACCCGCTGGATGTCGGTAAACGACGAATCCGTGCGTCAACTTGTCGCCTTGCACGACGCGCAGTTCGTCCTCGCTCGCGAACAAGGCTTCGCCAGTTGGACCAAGCTGAAAGCCTACGCCGAACCATCTTCACAAGCCAGACACACGCGCCTGTTCGTCGCCGACATGAAATGGATCTCGGATCGCGTTCACGGTCTGATGCGGACGCGCCACTCCGCAGGCCCTGCCGCACTCGAACAGATCCGCGAATGGCATCCCCGCTTTGCGAATTCCACCGATGCCGAAATCCTGGACGCCGCTTTCACCGAAGACGACGCCCGCCTGGTCTATGCACGCGAGCACGGACTTGAAACCTGGGACGAACTGGAAAATCGCGTCAAAGCCGTGGCCGCACGAAAAGACGCCGAGCCGTTTCTCGCCGCCTTCGAAGCGCTTCAGTCAGCCGACGCGCCTAAATTGAACGCGCTGCTCGCCGCACATCCAGCCCTCGCGCGCGAACGCGGAACAAACGGCAACATATTGCTCAATCTCGCCGTGAGCTTGCGCGCTGCAGCTAAAAACTCGCCGATGGCGTCCATCGAAGCCTTAATCCAAGCCGGCGCCGACGTGAACGAACCCAACGACCGCGGCTGGACGCCGCTCCATGCCGCCGCTTACTCCAACCAATCGGACACCGCGTCTGTCCTGATCCGCAACGGCGCCGCACTCGATGCGGAAGCTCACGGATCCGGCGGTACGCCGCTCATCGCGGCTCTCTTCTGGGGCCATCGCGAGGTTGCCGATCTGATCGCCAGTCATGGCATTGCGCCCAATAATCTGCGCGCCGCCGCCGGACTCGGAAATCTCGACCTGCTGGAATCTCTTTTCCGCGACGAACGAACGCTGCTCCCGGAAGCAGGCGCGGCCCGCGGCTTCTATCGTCCGCACAGCGGCTTTCCCGATTGGCAGCCGTCCAACGATTCGCAAGAGATCCTCGATGAAGCGCTGGTCTGGGCGTCGAAGAGCGGCCGCGTCGGCGTCCTGGACCGTCTACTGCGCGCCGGCGCGAATATCCACGCGGATCCGTATCGTGGAACGCCCCTCCTCTGGGCTGCATCCTGCAATCGCACGGAAGCCGCCGCATGGCTGCTCGATCATGGCGCCAACGTCAACCAGAAAGCGACCTTCGGCGGCTTGACCCACGGTCAAGGAATCACGGCGCTGCACATGGCCGCGCAAAACGGCCATTTGCCGATGGTCCAACTCCTGGTGAAACGCGGCGCCGATCCCTCATTAAAAGACGACCTTTATCACGCCACCGCGGAAGGCTCCGCCAAGTACTTCGGACAAGAACATGTCCGCAATTACTTGCAATCGCTTAGCTGAACACCGGCTTACTTCTGCGCTGTTAGCGGATGATCCACGTAGGTAATTCCCGAGTACTGCATCTCCTCCCAAGTCTGGTCGCCCCAGTGCACTTCTTTCTTTGGATCGGGATTCGATGGATTGTTCGCTGAATTATCGTAGTGCGCGGTTGCCTCCAGACGCGACCCTTTCGGCACTGCGAAGGGCCTGCTAAAGACATAGTATGTCTGCCAGTTGAAATCGTATTTCGGAACCGCGAGCACCACTTGGGATCGGCCGTCTGGATAAATCAGCCGGTATTCCCAACTCTTCCCGCGCAGGTGAGTATGCGGAAACAACGCCGTGATGTGCGTATCCTCGGTGAACTCAATGGCGGAATCTACTGCTTGATTGTCGGTGCCTGGGGGAAGCCGCAACAGAACATTGGTGAACGCGCTATTGTGGATCTCCTGCTGAGGCGCGCTCTTGGCGAAGATCATTCCGACGCTGCTCTGATCGGTGACCTCCTTCCCATTGGCTGTGTAGTGCACCTGAAACAGCAGTTGAGCGCCGGCCGGTATCCGGATCGCCTGCCCCGGTTCCAAACTTACCGGGTTCGTGCCGGGCGCCTCGGTGGCGATGAGCGTGCCCGGGAACCCGCCTTGGGGAGCATTCGGATCTTTCGGAGGCGGGATCTTCGGCAGCACCGGCAAGAACGCCTGGTCCGGTTCCGCTTTTTGGCGAATGAACACCAGAATATGGTGGACCACGCTTCGGGTACCAGGCCGCGCCTCGATGGCTTGCACCCACTTGTCCTCGGTGAAATTCGTGGGAACCGTGAAATACTGATACGCGATGGTGCCGCTTTTTTTCACCTCAAAAGGTTTCGGCATGCTGAACACCACATCCGGAGTACCGATCGTCCAGCCTTCCGCGAACTTGGGTGGAGCCGGCAGATCCTTTGGATCGCCTTGCGGCGCGCCGCCGTCGCTCCAGCCGATGAGCGTCTTCTTTTCCGATTCGCTCAAACGCCGATCGTTCGAGAATGTTCCAGGCGGCTCAATGGAATGCCACGGCGGCATCTGACCGAGGGCGACTTTCTCACGAATGGATTTGGCCCAGGGCCGCGTCTGTTCGTAAGTGAGCAACGACATCGGCGCGATTTCCCCGGCGCGATGGCAAGTCGCGCAATTCTTATAAAGAATGGGAGCGACATCTTTCGTGAATGTCGGTGTCGCGGCGGACGTCGGCTCTCCTGCCCAAGGAACACTCGATGCCAAAAATGTTGCGCAAAGCAACGCGAGCGGTCGATTCATGCTTTCTTCACCCTTCCGTCAATTTAACATCAACGGCCCAGAAAATCCGCCACCGCGCCCTGCAGTTTGGCCGCCTCACAACCATTTGCGATGTGGCCGCAGTTCGAGTCGATCTCCAAAAACCGCGCCTTCAGCAGTTTCGCGAATTCCGTGGCGGGTCCTGGCGTGACCACGTGATCGTACTTCGAAACCACCACCAGAACCTTCGCTTTCACCGCCGCCGCGGCGCGCTCCATCGAACCATCGAACGGCGTGGATACATCCAGCGCCATCATCGCCTCACACTGCCGGATTTTGTCGTTCGCGTCGAACCCGCCCGATTCCTTTTTCGCCTTTGCGATTCCCTCCAGCACTTGCTCGCGCCGCGTAACGCTGTTGTAATGTTCCGGCGTCGTCAGAAATAACTCGCCAAATTCGAACTCCGCGCCGCGCGCCGGATTCCGCTCGTAATCTCCGCCACGCCAAGCCGGATCGGTCTGAATTGCATCGATCTGCGTCTGCCAAAGAAGAAGATCATAGGGAGCCAGCCTCGGCGAGCCCACAATCGGCACCGCTTTGTCCATGAAATCTGGATATGCCGTCATCCACTGAAACGTCTGCATCCCGCCCATGGAAATCCCCATCACGGTGTTGACGTGTTGCAAATGAAGAACGCTCGTCAACAATTCATGCTGCGTGTTTACCATGTCGCGGATGGTGATCTTGGGAAACTGCATGTGCGGCTGCTGCTTGCTATTGGATGGCGAGGAGGAAACGCCATTGCTAAGCGCGTCCACCAGAATCACAAAATATTTGGAACTGTCGGCGAGCTTGCCCGGACCCACGTTGGCCTGCAACTGCTCCGTCGTTCCGCCGGCCCACGTCGGGAATAAAATGATGTTCGACTTATCGGCATTGAGCTTGCCAAACGTCCGGTATCCAATGCGGCAATCCTTCAATACACCATTCTCCAGTTTGAAATCGCCCAGTGATGCGAATTGCTGCTGTTGCGAAAACGCAGCGCATCCGAATAACGTCGCGAATCCAATCAACAACCCACCCACGTGGAAACCGCGCAGTATTTTCATACGCGACGGATTGTAGCATGCGACCGCGCCAGCGAATTCTTATCCGTGTGCAACCTTGGCCATTAGGTTAAATTAGTAACTCATGAAAAACCCGGCCTACAAAGATCCGAACCTAGCGCCCGAGAAACGAACCAAAGACCTTCTATCCAGAATGACCCTCGAAGAAAAAGCCGCCCAGATGATCTGCGTCTGGCAAAAGAAATCGGAGACTCTGGTTGACGGCGCCGGCAAGTTCGATCCCGCAAAAGCCAAAGCTGCGTTCAAGAAAGGCAACGGCCTGGGACAAGTCGGCCGCCTGAGCGATGCGGGCCCGGGCTTGAATGCTCGCGAAATGGCGGCCACGGCCAACGACATCCAACGATTTTTCCTCGAAGAAAGCCGCCTGGGAATTCCCGTGGTAATCCACGAAGAGTGTCTGCACGGACACGCCGCCGTCGACGGCACGAGTTTTCCGCAACCCATCGGCCTGGGCGCCACATTCGACCCGGCGCTCGTGGAATCGCTCTACGCGATGACGGCGTTGGAAACGCGCTCGCGCGGTGCCCATCAGGCCCTCACTCCAGTCGTCGACGTCGCGCGCGATCCGCGTTGGGGCCGCGTTGAGGAAACGTTCGGCGAAGATCCGTTCCTAGTCTCCCGCCTCGGAATCGCGGCAGTGCGCGGATTTCAAGGCGATGCCGCCTTCCGCGACAAGTCGCGCCTCATCGCCACCCTCAAACACTTCGCCGCGCACGGCCAGCCCGAATCCGGAATGAACTGCGCTCCCGCCAACGTCAGTGAACGCGTGCTGCGGGAGACATTTCTTTATCCTTTTGAACAATGCATCCGCCATGCTCGCGCCATCTCGGTCATGCCGTCGTACAACGAAATCGACGGCGTTCCCTCACACGCAAATCGATGGCTGCTGCGCGACGTGCTGCGCAAAGAGTGGGGATTCCGCGGCTACACGGTATCTGACTACTACGCGATTTGGGAACTTTCGTATCGTCCAGATACGCACGGCCACTTCCTCGCCCAAGACAAAAAAGAAGCTTGCGCGCTCGCCGTCCAAGCCGGAGTCAACATCGAACTCCCGGAACCGGATTGCTATCTCCACCTCGCAGAACTCGTTCGAAAGGGCGTCCTGAAGGAATCGCAACTTGATGAGCTCGTCGCGCCCATGCTGCTCTGGAAATTCCGCATGGGCCTGTTTGAAGATCCATACGTCGATCCGGATCGCGCAGCCACCGTCGTCGGCTGCGACGCCCATCGCGCCCTGGCCCTCCAAGCCGCGCGCGAAACCATCACGCTCCTCAAGAACGACGGCGGACTTCTGCCGCTCGATACAGCCGCGATCAAAACCATCGCCGTCATCGGTCCCAACGCCGACAAACCAATGCTCGGCGGATACAGCGGCAAGCCCAAGCACGTCTCCACCGTGCTCGGCGGTGTGAAAGCGCGCGCCGGAAAAACCGTGAAGGTCCTCTATAGCGAAGGCTGCAAAATCACGCAACCCGGTTCCTGGAACCAGGATGAAGTGCTCCCTTCCGATCCGGCGGAAGACCACGCCCTCATTGCCCAAGCTGTCAAAACCGCGCGCAAAGCGGACGTGATCGTCCTCGCCATCGGCGGCAACGAACAAACATCGCGCGAGGCGTGGTCGCTAAAGCATATGGGTGATCGGACGAACCTCGATTTAATCGGTCGCCAGCACCAGCTCTTCCGCGCGCTCCTCGCTCTCGGAAAACCGGTCGTCGTGCTCCTTTTCAATGGCCGTCCGCTCTCCATCCGCGAAGTCGCCGAGTCGGCGCCCGCGATTCTTGAATGCTGGTATCTCGGCCAGGAAACCGGAACAGCGATAGCCGAAGCGCTCTTCGGCGACATCAATCCCAGCGGCAAACTACCCATCACCATTCCGCGCTCGGTGGGACACGTCCCCGCGTTCTACAATCACAAGCCATCCGCGCGCCGCGGATATCTCTTCGATGACGTCTCGCCGCTCTTCGCGTTCGGCTTCGGATTGAGCTACACCACATTCCAATTCTCCGCGCCGCGCCTGACGAAGAAACGCATCCCGCGCGGTGGCTCCACGCGCCTATCGGTCGACGTTAAAAACACCGGCACGCGCGAGGGCGCCGAAGTCGTCCAGCTCTATATCCGCGATCTAGTCAGCTCCGTCACGCGTCCCGTCAAAGAGCTAAAAGGATTCCAGCGCGTCGTCTTGCAACCCGGTGAAACGCGCACCGTCGTGTTCGAAATCACTCCCGAGCTTCTCAAATTCTGGGATGTGAACATGCGCTACACCGTTGAACCAGGCGACTTCGAATTGATGACCGGAAATTCCTCGCGCGATTGCGACCTTCAAAAGATCAAATTGCGTGTAAACTGATTTGATCCGGGGAAAGAGGCCCACGATGGCTGACAGCGCTCAAAAGCTCGCGGTTCGCGAAAAGCTGGGATACGCCTGCGGCGATATCGCGACGAATTTTTTCTTCCAGTCGATGATCCTCTACCAGACCCGTTTCTACACGGATACGGTGGGACTCTCGGCCGTCGCCGTGGGCTCGATGTTCCTGGTGCTCCGTCTCGGCGACGCTATTTTCGATCCGCTCATCGGCGCTCTCTCTGATCGCACGCAAACCCGCTGGGGAAAATTCCGCCCCTGGATTCTCGGCACCGCCCTTCCGTTCGGCCTGATCTTTTGGCTCGTCTATGTCTCCCCCGATTTCGGCCCGCAAGCGAAACTCGTCTATGCCTACATCACTTATTCGCTCGTGATGTTGCTCTACTCTGCGAACAATACGCCGTACTCCGCACTCATGGGTGTGATGACGCCCGATGTCAGCGAGCGCAACAACGTCGCGCGCTACCGCTTCGTCGGCGCACTGATTGGACAATTCGTGATTCAAGCGTTGCCGCTGCCCTTGGTCGCCAAGCTCGGCAACGGAAATTCCGCGCGTGGCTGGGCCATCACCATGGGCATCTTCGGATCGCTTATGGTGCTCTTGAACATAATCACCTTCGCCACCACGCGGGAACGCGTTCAACCGGATCCGCGCCAGAAATCTTCCGTCAGCGAAGATCTTAAAAACGTCTTTACCTGCGGACCGTGGCTCGTGATGTTCATCCTCACACTTCTGATCTTCACGATGCTCGTGGTCCGCGGCAGTTCGTCCAACTATTTCTTCGCCTACTATCTGGACCAGCAGCAAATCCGCGACTTCCTTTCCGGCTTCGGACTTGCCGGCTCCGCGGGCCCGGTCACCGGATGGCGCACCCTTCTAGACTCCCTCGGGTTGCTTATCAAACCGGACGGATCGAACGCCGCCGCCGTCGGGCTGAGCTTGTTCTTCGTCGTCGGAAGCCTGGTACAAATTGTGGGCATTCTGTTTTCGAAGCCGCTGGCCGACCGGTTCGGTAACAAAGCGGTCTTCATCACCGGAATGTTCGTCACCATGGTCGCAACATTTCTAGTGTTCTTTGTCGATCCCTCCGGAATCCGCTTGATGTTCGCGTTGAGCATCCTGTGGGCCATCGGATGGGGCCCGACGGTCCCACTTCTCTGGGTGATGATCGCCGATGTCGCCGATTATTCCGAATGGAAAACATCGCGTCGCGCAACCGGATTCATGTTCGCCGGCGTTCTCTTCGCGCTCAAAGCCGGCCTGAGCCTGGGCGGCGCGTTGAGCGCCTGGGTGATCGATGCCTACGGGTACGTTCCGAACGCGGTGCAAACAGAACACGCGCTACTCGGGATTCGGCTCGGCGCAAGCGTGTATCCGGCCATCGCGATGGCTCTCGGCTTAGTCTGCCTCGCGAGCTATAAAATCGGCAAGAAACTCAACATCCAAATTCACGACGAACTGGCCGAGCGGCGAAAGACATTTGCCACATGAAACGATCCCTGCTGCTGACTCTCGCTCTTGCGCAAGCCGGCTTAGCCGAACACCATTACCGCAATCTGTTCCTCGAAGCCGGACATTCGCAACAAGAAATTTCAGCCAAGATCGACGCCGCGTTCCAGCAGTTATTCCACGGCGATCCCGAAACGCAAACCGTCTATTACTCCGCCGGACAAAACGCCAACGGACCGCTCGCCTACGTCACCGACATCAACAACCACGACGTGCGCTCCGAAGGCATGTCGTACGCAATGATGATCGCCGTTCAGTTGAACAAGAAGCCTGAGTTCGACGCGCTGTGGAACTGGTCGAAGACCTACATGTATCAATCGAAGCCCACGCATCCTTCGTTTGGATACTTTTCGTGGTCCATGAAAACCGACGGAACGCCGAACAGCGAATCTCCCGCGCCCGATGGCGAAGAATACTGGGCCATGGCTCTCTACTTCGCCTCGCACCGATGGGGCGACGGAAAAGGCATCTACGACTACCGCGCTGAAGCCGATCGTTTGCTCGATGCCATGAAGAATCGCAAAATCATCGACGGTCCCACCAATCGCGATCCGGAAACCGGCGGCCCCGAGTTTCATCCGGAACACAAGATGGTCCGCTTCACTCCGAATCTGCGCCGCCGGGATCACACTGATCCTTCTTATCACCTGCCGGCATTCTACGAGCTTTGGTCGCAATGGGGACCCAAAGCCGATCGCCCCTTCTGGGCCGCCGCCGCTAAAATCAGCCGCGATTATTTCCAAAAAGCAACGAACCCAGTCACCGCGCTCGCGCCCAACTACGCGAACTATGACGGAACGCCGGTGCCGGGCAACGGAGGCAAGAACGGCAATTTCGGCGCGGATGCCTGGCGCACAGCGGCAAACTGGTCCGTCGACTGGTCCTGGTGGGCCGCCGATCCGCGCGAGCGCGTGTTGAGCGATAAGATCCAAGCCTTCTTCGAATCGCAGGGCATGGATTCGTACGGCAACACATTCACGCTGGATGGAAAACCGCTCGGCGGCTCGCATTCCACTGCGCTCGTTGCGGCGAACGCCGTAGCCAGCCTCGCAGCAACAAATCGCGAACGCGCCGCTAAGTTTGTCGATGCCCTCTGGAAAGCCGAAATCCCCTCCGGCCGTTACCGCTATTACGACGGTATGTGGTACCTAATGGGCCTCCTTCATTGCAGCGGCGAATTCCGCATCTGGCCGGCGAAATAGCAAATTGACTTCGCCACCGCGGAATCGCTACATTGGCCACCAAATGCCGTTACCGAACCGCGACCGCAAGGGAGCGCCACTGCAACGCCGCATTGTTCCGAATCCCATCCAAGAAAAATTCACCGAAGCGCTCGATCAACTGGTCGCCGAAGTGAAGCTCGACAAATCCGTCCTGGCAGCGCTACTCTGCGGCAGCCTGGCCCACGATGCGGTCTGGGAAAAATCCGACATCGATCTCCTGCTGATTACGCAAGACGACAAGAAAACCGAATCCACTAGCGTCGCTCTTTACGCGAACGGCCTGAACGTCCATGCGCTTTTGATGTCCCGAGCGCAATTCCGCAAGATGGCGGAAGGCTCAATCCGCAACTCTTTCATGCATTCGTTCCTCACCAAAGGACGTGTGCTTTACACGTACGACCCCACCATCTCCGCCGTGTGCGAGCGCCTGCAGCAGATCGGCGAGCGCGACACCCAGATCCAACTCTTGCGCGCTGGCATCCAAGCTCTTGCGCCCGTGGACAAAGCGCACAAATGGATGATCACCCGCGGCGATCTCGAATACACCGCTCTCTGGATTCTCTACGCCGCCACCGCGCTCGCCAGAATCGAAATCCTCCTCGCCCGCCGCTTGGCCGACCGCGAAGTCATTCCGCAAGCCAGTCAGCTCAATCCGGCGTTTTTCAAAATCATCTACGCCGACCTGCTCAACACCAGGAAAACCTCCCAGAACGTGCAGGCCGCGCTCGACGCTATCGATGCGTATCTGGCAACACACACGCCCGCCTTGTTCGGAATCGTCCTTGACTATTTGCAGGAAGTCGGCGACACCCGATCCGCCAGCGACCTCGAATCCCATTTCAAACGCAACTTCGATGTCGGAGGCGTGACCGTCGCCTGCGAATATCTGTCAGACCGTGGCCTGATTTGCAAGGTATCCACGCCCCTGCAGCTCACCAAGCGCAGCAATATTTCCGTGCAGGAGATGGCCTTCACCTACGTCCATGAAGCCGAAGACCGCTACTAAACAAACTGGTCCCCGAACCACCATTGCCGTGCAAGGCGCGCGGGTCCACAACTTAAAGAACATCTCCGTCGAAATTCCGCGAGACAAACTGGTCGTCGTGACAGGACTCTCTGGGTCCGGAAAATCGAGCCTCGCGTTCGACACCATTTACGCGGAAGGCCAGCGCCGCTACATGGAATCGCTGTCAAGCTATGCCAAGCGCTTCGTGTCACAGGTCGCGAAACCCGATGTGGATTTCGTCTACGGTCTCTCGCCCGTCATCTCCATTGAGCAAAAAACCACCACCAATAATCCTCGTTCCACCGTTGGAACCATGACCGACATCGCCGGTTACTTGAACCTGCTCTATGCGACCATCGGCCAAGCCCATTGTCCGCGCACGAATGAAGTGACGCCTAGCCGGTCGTCCAGCCAAATCCTCGAAGCGATTCTCGCGCTTCCCGAGGGCACGGAGATCGAGCTGCGCGCTCCCGTCTTTAAGCAATACGGCGAAGATCTCGACTTCGTCCTGACCGAAGTTCGCAAGAAGGGCTGCCGGATCGTTATCATCAACGGCAAACCAGTCGACATCTCGGCCGAGGTGCAACTCGACGAAGCGAAGGTCCGGGACATGGACGCTATAGTCGACCGTTTCATCGTCACCCGTAAGCACGAAAAAGCTATCAAAGCGGGAATCGCCGCCACTTTATTAGTTGGCGACGGACTGATGCAGATCGAGGTCACGAAAAGCCCGAACAAAAAACAGGTCGAGCAATTTTACGCCGGCTTGTGCAGCAAAACGCACCACTTCGTGTATGGCGACATCCTGCCCGAGTTCTTCATGTTCAACAATCCGGAAAGTGCCTGCCGCACTTGCGGTGGTCTCGGCGTCCACAAACTCACGCATCCGGATCTCCTGATTCCCGACCCGCAGCGCAGCATTGTGGGCGGCTGCTTCGTGAAGGAGGCGCTCAAGTTCAATCCCGATACCTGGGATGGGCACGTGATGTACAGCCTCTCGAAGGCACTCAAATTTTCGCTCGATACTCCCTGGCAAAAACTCCCCGAGACCGTTCGCAATGCCATCCTTTACGGAATCGAGCACAAGCTGAAAATGCAGGCTCCGCCCGACACCAAGGTGGAGCGCGAAAAGTGGATCGGTTCCGAAATCGGTTTCGGCGGCATCGCGCACCGCATCGAGCGCTACTACCGCCGTTATCGCCAGCGCGGCGAAGCGAATTCGGGTGTGGAAGCCTGGCTCGACAAAGTGATGGTGGAGCACACCTGCCCGGATTGCAAAGGCGCCCGCGTCCGCGCCACGCGGCTGCTCTTCACCATCGAAGGAAAAACCATCTACGACGTGGGCCAGCTCCACTTCGACAAACTGTACGAGTTTCTGGGCAAGGTGAATCCCTCCGGACGCGGCGCCGACGCCGGCAAGCAAGTTCTGCGCGAAGTCCGGGGACGTCTGGAATTGCTGCTCGGCATCGGGTTGGACTATCTGAATTTTAACCGCCGTTCCGCGACTCTCTCCGGCGGCGAATCGCAACGCATTCGTTTATCGACACAAATCGGCTCCGGATTGATGGGAATGCTTTACGTGCTGGATGAGCCCAGCATCGGGCTGCATCCGAAAGACAATGTGAAGATGATCGCGATGCTCGAGCGTTTGCGCGACATCGGCAATACGGTGATCGTCGTCGAACACGACGAAGATACGATTCGATCCGCCGATCATATTGTCGAAATGGGTCCAGGCCCCGGTGTGCACGGCGGATCCGTCGTGGTCCAAGGCCTTCTCGACGACGTGCTCGCTTCCAAAGCGTCGCCCACCGGTCAGTTTCTGTCCGGCAAGCGCGCCATCGAGACTCCAGCGAGAAGAAGAAAAGGTAATGGAAAAACGCTGCGCGTGCGCGGCGCTCGCGAAAACAATCTGAAGAATCTGGATGTCGAGTTCCCGTTGGGATTGATGGTCGCGATCACCGGCGCTTCCGGATCGGGCAAAAGCACGCTCATCAACGAAATTCTGTACAAAGCTCTGTGGAAGCGCCTGGAAGACACGCGAACGCTCGCCGGCGATCACGACGCAGTGGACGGCATGGAGCACGTCCACAAAGTGGTCAACATCGATCAATCCGCGATCGGGCGCAATAGCCGGTCAAACCCGGCAACGTACATCGGTTTCTACGACAGCATCCGCGACCTGTTTACACAAACTCCACTCGCCGTCGAACGCGAGTACAAAGCGGGACGCTTCAGCTTCAACGTGAAAGGCGGACGCTGCGAAGAGTGCCAGGGTGAAGGCGTCATCCGGACGCAGCTTTACTTCATGCCGGACGTCGAAGTGGTCTGTGGAGCCTGCAAAGGCGCGCGCTTCAACAGCGAAACGTTGGAAGTTACGCTGCGCGGCAAAACCATCGACGACATTCTCAACATGTCGGTGGAAGAAGGCGCGGCCTTCTTTGCGGCCGAGCCAGCGGTCGGCAAGAAGATCGAAGTGTTGAATGAACTTGGCCTCGGTTACCTGACTCTCGGACAATCGGCGACCACGCTATCCGGCGGCGAAGCGCAACGTATCAAGATCGCCACCGAACTCAGCAAGCTGCAGCGCGCGAAACACACTGTTTACATATTGGACGAGCCCACTACGGGTTTGCATCTCGCGGATGTCGAGCGTCTGCTCGAATCGCTCAACAAACTAGTGGATGCCGGACACACGGTCCTCCTGATTGAACATCATCTCGATGTGATCAAGACCGCGGATCACGTAATCGACCTCGGCCCCGAAGGCGGACACGCCGGCGGCGAAGTTGTCGTCACCGGCACGCCCGAACAAATTGCCGCCTGCAAAGCATCGCACACCGGCCGGTTCTTGAAAGCGCATCTCCGTTCGTAAAATTCCATGACCACTCGATTCGCACTCGCGCTCCTGGTTACCACCGGCATCGGATTCGCGCAACTCGCCTTCACGCCGTATCACGCGAACGGGATTTATGATGTCGGCGACACCGTTGGCTGGGCTGTGACGCCCGGTCCGATCGCTCCAACATACGCCTACAAATGGACCATACGCCGCAACAATGCCGTGGTTCTCAAAGAAGGCAAACTCGATCTTTCCTCCGGTAAAGACAAAATCGAAATCTCTGGCGACGAGCCTGCGATGATCTACGTCGCCGTTGAACCCATCACGCCTGCTGACGCACCGAAGCTCACAGGCGGGAACACCGGCCACAACAACGGACTCTACGCGGTTGGCGCCGCCGTGTCGCCCGCAAAGATCCCGCTCTCGACTCCGCGCCCCGACGACTTCGACGCGTTCTGGGACGCGAAGCTCGCCGCGCAAGCGCAAATCCCGATTCATCCGGTGCTAACTAAAATCGACAGCGACGTGCCGGATGTCGATCTGAACATCTTCGCGCTCGATGCGTTGGGATCGACCGCACACGGTTACATCGCCAAACCTGCGCGTGAGGGAAAGTTCCCCGCCGCGATTCAACTCCAATACGCCGGCGTCTACGCATTGAATCCGCACCCCGTAGCGCAGCGCGCCGCGGAAGGCTGGCTCGTGCTCAACGTCGACTCGCACGACAAGCTGCCTTCCGATCCCTCGGCCGGCATTCCGAATAATTATCAAGTGATCGGCAACACCGACCGCGAGCAATCCTACTTTCTGAAAATGTACCTGCGCGATTCGCGCGCGCTCGATTATCTGCTGACGCGCCCGGATTGGGACGGCAGAACCATCGTCCTGACCGGCGGAAGCATGGGCGGCCAACAATCTTTCGCGCTCGCCGGACTGCGTCCCGAAAAAATCACGGCGGTTCTGGTCTGCGTGCCGGCCGGCGCCGACACCAACGGCGACCTGCACAATCGCAAAGCCGGATATCCGTTTTGGCCCTCCGACAATCCGGACGCCATGCGAACCGCGCTCTACTTCGATCCGGTCAATTTTGCCTCGCGCATCAAAGCTCCGGTGGTGGCGGGCATCGGTTTCATCGATACCATCTCGCCGCCGGCCGGCATTTTCACCGCGATGAATCAGCTTCCCGTTCCCAACGAGCCGCTGCCTCTGATCGAATCGGAACACGACAACTATACACCCGAGAAAGGCCGAGCGTGCTCGGAAAGAAGAACGGAAATCTTCGAGCTCCTCCGAAAGGGCGGCGGATTTCAACTGCACCAGCACTTATCGAAATGAAACTATCCATTCTGCTCACGGGAGTTGCGGTTTTAGCCGCAGCCCAAACTCCGCTGCGACCACCCGCCGTGCCCTTGATTGCGCACGATCCCTACCTCAGCATCTGGTCCGCGGCCGATCGATTGACCGATTCCATCACCACGCACTGGACGGGCAAGCCGAACACGCTCACCGCTCTTGTCCGCATCGATTCCAAGACATATGCGCTCACCGGCGGCACAAAAGTTCCCGCGATGACACAGACCTCGCTCGATGTTCTGCCCACGCGCACCATCTACCAGTTCGCCGACAGCGGCGTGCGTCTCCAACTCACGTTTTTCACTCCGGCGCTGCCGGATGATCTCGACGTTCTGTCGCGCCCGCTCAGCTACATCGAATGGCAAGCGCAATCGACCGACGGCCAGCCGCACGATGTCGCGCTCTATTTCGATGCATCGCCGGAACTCGCGGTCAACACCCGCGACCAGCCTGTTACCGCATCACGATTTCTTCTCGATGGCCAAACGGTGCTCCGCGTTGGATCGCGCGAACAACCGATCCTCGCCAAACGCGGTGACGATTTGCGAATCGATTGGGGCTACCTTTATCTGGCGGCTGACCGCTCGGACGGCGTGACAGCCTCCATCGGAACTCGCCGACAGGAAATCGCCGCATTTTCGAAAGACGGCCGCTTGCCGGATTCGGATGATCTCGCCGATCACGGCGCTGTGCTCGCGTTTGACATCAACTTGGGAAAGATCGGCGAAGCGCCAACTTCCCGGTACGTGATGCTCGCCTACGACGACATCTTCGCTGTCGAATTCCTGGAACGGCGCGAACGGGCTTTCTGGAGACGCAACGGCGCCACTGCCGCAACGTTACTCATTACAGCCCGCCGAGATCATGACACGCTGCTCCAAAAAAGCAAAGCATTCGACGAACAATTGACCGCCGATCTGGGTAACATCGGGGGCGAAAAGTACGCGCGGCTTGCCACGCTCGCCTATCGCCAAACGCTCGCCGCACACAAACTAGTCGCGGACGTCGACGGCACGCCAATGTTCTTTCCCAAAGAAAACTTCAGCAACGGCTGCATCGCCACCGTCGATGTAATCTATCCCAGCGCGCCTTTCACGCTGCTGTTCAACCCGAAACTGCTCGAAGCGCAGCTTTATCCGGTCCTCGAATACGCCCGGCTCGACCGTTGGCGCTGGCCCTTCGCGCCGCACGACCTCGGTACTTATCCGCTCGCCAACGGACAAGTCTACGGCGGCGGCGAGCTCACCGAAGAGAATCAGATGCCGGTGGAAGAATCCGGAAACATGCTGATCTTGCTTGCCGCGCTCGCGAAAGTGGAAGGCAACGCGGCCTTCTCGGAACGCTACTGGCGCGAGCTCACCAAATGGGCCGAGTATCTCAAGAACAAAGGACTCGATCCCGAAAATCAACTTTCCACCGACGATTTCGCCGGACACCTCGCGCACAACGCGAACCTTTCTATTAAGGCGATTCTCGCGCTCGGATCGTACGGGATGCTCGCCGAGATGACGGGCCACAAACCGGCCGCCGCCGAATATCGCGCCGTCGCGCAAGACTTCGCCAAGAAGTGGATCGATCTCGCAAAAGACGGCGATCACTACCGCCTGGCCTTCGACAAGCCCGGAACCTGGAGCCAGAAATACAATCTGGTTTGGGACAAGCTGCTCGGCCTGAATCTATTCCCCGCCGAAATCGCTCGCACCGAAATCGCCTTCTATAAAACGAAGCAGAACAAGTACGGACTGCCGCTCGACAACCGCAAAGATTACACCAAGCTCGACTGGATCCTTTGGACCGCGACGCTCGCCGACAATCGCGCCGACTTTGAAACGCTCGTCGCGCCGGCTTATCAATTCGCAAACGATTCGGAAAGCCGCGTGCCGCTCTCCGATTGGTACGACACCGTCACTGCCAAACAAGTCGGCTTTCAAGCCCGCTCTGTGGTCGGCGGATTGTTTATCAAAATGCTTTCCGACCCAGCGATGTGGAAAAAGTACGCCGCTACTCCTCGCGCAACACGGTAATTGGATCCAGCTGCGAAGCTCGCCGCGCTGGAATCCAACAGGCCGCGAGCGCAATCAGCATCAGAAGCGCCGCCACTTGCGCGAACGTGGAGGGATCGGTGGCCGTCACTCCATAAAGTAAACTCTTGAGCGATCGCGTTGCCGCCCACGATCCGGCGAGTCCGATGGCGATACCAATCCCGGTTAGCGCCAAACCGTGACGCACCACCATTCGGACCACGCTGGATCCACTGGCGCCGAGCGCCATGCGCAATCCGATCTCGCGCGAGCGCTGCGTCACCGCGTAGGACAACACGCCGTAGAGTCCAATCAACGCGAGAATCAACGCCAGTGCTGCGAACGCACCGAGCAGGACCATCTGCTGCCGGCGGTCCGCTACATTTTCATCGATGAGTTCGTCCATGGTCTCGATGTTCGCTACCGGGATATTCGGATCCACCTCGTTCACAATCCGGCGGATCGCCGAAACCGGGCCCATCGGATCGCCCTTGGTGCGAACTACTACGTAATCGGAATCCGACGGCGGATAAACTTCCTGCGTGGTCGGAATGTAGAAGCCCGGCTTCATCCAAAGGTCGTAACCGCGCTCCTGAACGTCCGCGACGACTCCGATGATGGTCCGCCATTTTACTTTTTCACCATCGATCGAAATGCGATGGCCCAGGGCCGAGTGATTCGGCCAGTAATGTTTCGCGAACGTTTCGTTAATGATGATGAGCGGCTGCGACGTGGGCGTTTCGCTGCCATCGAAAAAGCGGCCTTCGCGCAGCTTCACGCCCAGCATCTGCAAATAATTCCAGGATCCCGCGCGATACAGCGCGTCCGGCGAAAAAGTCAGATCCTTCGGTACATCTTCCAGCCGATAGCCCTGCGTGTTGCCGATGGATTGGAACGGCAGCGTGGACCCATAGGCCGCGTCCACCACGCCCGGCAGTGCGCGCACGCGATCCAGAACGCGCTGCTGGAACTGAAGAGCTTTGACCGGTTCGTCGTATAACGATCCTTGCGGCGTGCGCAGCGTTAAAAGATGATCCGAGCGGAAGCCGAGATCGATGGAGCGTAGTTTGGACATGGTTTGGATCATCAGTCCCGCGCCCGTCAGCAGCACCAGCGCGGCGGCAACTTCCAAAATCACCAGAGCGTCGCGCGTTTGACGGCCGCGCGTGTCGGCGCCTGATCGTCCGCCTTGTTTCAGCGCATCATTCACCGATGAGCGCGACGCTTGCAGCGCCGGAATCAAACTGAAGAGCAAGCCGGTGGTGAGCGACAGGGCAAATGCGAACAGCAGTAGCCGCGCGTCGATCTCGGGTTTCGCGGACGATGGCAGACCCGTCGGCACGAGCGTCGTCAACGTTTTCATCCCGGCCAGCGCGAAAAACAACCCGAGAGTGCCGCCGAGCAGCGAAAGCAGCGCGCCTTCCGTGACCATCTGCCGGATCAGCCGCCATCGTCCGGCTCCTAACGCCGCGCGTACGGCGATCTCACGCTTGCGTGCGACCGCTCGCGTCAACAGCAGGCTCGCCAGGTTCGCGCAGGCGATCAACAATACGCATCCGGCCGCGCACATCAGCACGATCAACACGGTTTGCATCCGGCCAAGCAAATCTTCTTTCATGGGCATCACGATCGCACCCACATCGCGATTGTCACTGGGATATCGCTCGCGCAACCGCTTCGCAATCAAACTCATCTCCAAATTCGCGGCAGCGATGGTCACGCCCGGCTTCAATCGCGCCACGCAGTTCAAAAAGTGGCTGCCGCGCTGCGCGGTCCATTCCGGCCGGATGTGCATCGGAATCCAGAAAACGCGCCGGGCATTGCGAAAGACGAAATCGCGCGGCATGACGCCGATCACGCGATAGCTTTCGCCGTCGAGCAGTACGGTCCGGCTGGTGATGTTCTTGTCGCCGGCGTAGCGGCTCTGCCACAGGCCGTAGTCGATCACCACCAGCTTTTCGTCGTTGCGGTCCTCACCATCGGTGAAGGTTCGCCCGATCACGGGCGAGACTCCCAGCACCGAAAAGAAATTCGGCGTTACCTGATTGCCGAGGATTTGTTCCGCCGGACCATCACCTGTGATCGCGCGGGTGCGCCCGCGCGTGGCCGCGATGTCGGTGAACACGTGATTTTGCTCGCGCCAATCCATATAATTGGCCGGGGCCGGCGTGTTATGCGCGAATCCGATGGAGCTGGCGTCCTCCCACACCATCACCAGGCGATCCGGATCGGGGTAGGGAAGAGCTCGGAGCAGCACGGCGTCCAAAGTGGAGAAAATGGCGGTGTTTGCGCCGATGCCTAATGCCAGCGCGAGAATCGCAATGGTGGTGAAGCCGGGCGATTGCCGGAGCAACCGAAATCCGTATCGAAG
>DATGIH010000502.1:0-6648 GCA_035295865.1 Bryobacteraceae bacterium | reverse complement strand
GATCCGGAACGCCAGCGACGACCATTTTTCCAAATAGCGCGGTTCGTCTGCGCACTCCCACGCGTCGCCCAGATCCATGTTGTGGCAGATCACAACCACGATGCGGCCCTTATCATCGCGAATGCAGCGCCAGTGCGGGATCTTGCCGCTCTCGCCCTTTTCATACGTGATGCCGGACTGAAAAAACTGCGCGCCCGGCACTTGAAAGCGCTCGTCGAGATCGAACAGCGTGTGAAAGATCGGATCGTTGTCCGGAATGTCCTCTACCGGCCGCCCCGGCAGCACCTTTTTCATGCTGGCCATGAACGTGGCCCACTCTTCGTCGCCGTGAAAATCGTCGCACATGAAGAACCCGCCGCGGTTCAGATATTCGCGGAACTGCGCCGCTTGATCTTCCGGCAGCTGCCAATGGCCCACTTCCACGCCGTAAAGCACGGGCCAATTGTAGACGTCATCGGTGTGATCGAACTGCGTGACTTGTTCAGCGAGGCGGGTATCGATGCGAGTCAGGCGACGCACCGCCGCCAGCAGATGGCGATCGGAGCGCGGATAGTCCATGGTCCAATAGCCGGGAAATTCGCGGCCGTCGCGTAATCGGAGTTGCCGCTGCGGATAACCGTAGATGTCGGGATAACGCAGTCGCGCGCGCACCCATTCGGTTTTGGTGTTGTAATCGCTTGGGACCGGAAAGTTCTCGTACTCGAGTGCCGGATATTCTTTGAAAGCGTTTTGCGCGTACAGCACACCCAACGCGGAAATTGCTCCAAGAAATCCTACCGCGAGTGCGGTACGCGGACGCATAAAACAACGCTCTTTCTTTGGTTTCAGAATAACACAGGGCCGCAGCTCGAACCGTCTGATAGCATGGCACCATGAAGTTTCCGCGATCCAGTGGGATTCTACTTCACCCCACCAGTCTTCCTGGCCGTTTTGGAGTGGGCGATCTTGGCCCTGAGAGCTATCGGTTCGCGGATTTTCTGGCGGAAGCGGGCCTGCACATCTGGCAGGTTTTACCGCTCGCGCCCACGGGATATGGCGAATCGCCTTACCAGAGCTTGTCGTCATTTGCGGGGAATCCACTGCTGATCAGCTTGGAAAAACTCGCGGAGCGCGGATATCTTTCGCCGAAGGATCTTGAACGGCCGCCGGCTTTTCCGGAAGACTTGGCCGATTTCTCTAACGTGATTCCTTATAAAACCAAGCTGTTGCGAAAGGCGTTCGAGAACTTTCGACCGACGGCCGAGTTTGAGAAGTTTGCGAATGAGCAGCGTGACTGGCTCGATAAGTTCGCGCGATTCATGGCGCTCAAAAGCGCCAACGGCCAAGCTGCTTGGACCGAATGGCGGGTGCAGGATCCGGACTCGCAAGAAGTGGAACTGCAAAAGTTTTGGCAATGGGAATTTTTCCGGCAATGGTCGGAGCTCAAGAATTACTGTGCGAAGCACGGCATCCGGATCATGGGCGATGTTCCCATTTACGTGGCGCATGACAGCGCCGACGTTTGGTCGAACCCCGATCTGTTTGAGTTGAACGCCGATGGCCGGCCTGCCAAGGTGGCGGGGGTTCCGCCGGATTATTTCAGCGCGACGGGACAGCTTTGGGGCAACCCGATTTATCGCTGGGATCGAATGAAAGCGACTGGGTACAAATGGTGGATAGACCGGCTGCGCGCGACCTTCCAAATGGTAGACATGGTGCGGCTGGATCATTTCCGCGGATTCGAAGGATATTGGGAGGTGCCGGCCGGCGAATCCACTGCGATCAATGGGCGTTGGGTGAAGGGTCCGGGCGCGGATTTATTCGATGCGCTGGAGAAGGCGCTGGGCGAGCTTCCGATTGTCGCGGAAAACTTGGGTGTGATCACGCCGGAAGTGGAAGCGCTGCGGCACAAGTTCAATTTTCCAGGGATGAGCGTGCTGCAATTTGCATTTGGTACCGATCCGCAGGCGCCCACGTTCCGGCCGCACAATTATCCGAGAGAAGTGGTTGCTTATACGGGCACGCACGATAACGATACGACGGTGGGCTGGTGGGAGAGCCAGGGCGCGGGGGATAGCACACGATCGCAAGAGGACGTGGAGCGCGAGCGCGCTTTCACCAAAGCGTACCTCAACACCGACGGACGCGAGATCCATTGGGCGTTCATCCGGACCGTGATGGCGTCGGTGGCGGACACTGTGATTATCCCCTTGCAAGACGTGCTCGGACTTGGCAACGAAGCGCGCATGAATCTGCCAGGAAGCACGAAGGGGAACTGGCACTGGCGCGCGCGGCCGGGCGCGATTACCCGGGAAATGCGCGATCGGCTAAAGCAGCTCACTGTAATGTACGATCGATAGGGGCACATCGCGCATGGAAAAACCTCGGCTGCGCTTTTGGCAAATCTGGAACATGAGCTTCGGCTTCTTCGGCATCCAGTTCGGCTGGGGGTTGCAGATGGCGAACATGAGCGCGATCTATGAGTATCTGGGCGCGCGCGCCGATCAGATTCCGATTTTGTGGCTGGCCGCGCCTCTCACCGGGTTGATTGTGCAGCCGATCATCGGTCACATGAGCGATCACACGTGGGGAAAACTCGGGCGGCGGCGTCCTTATTTTCTTACTGGCGCAATCCTGAGTTCGCTGGCGTTGATCTTAATGCCGCAATCCGCCACTCTTTGGATGGCTGCCGGACTGCTTTGGATTTTGGACGCTTCGATCAATGTAAGCATGGAACCGTTTCGCGCGTTCGTCGCGGATCTGTTGCCGGAAGAACAGCGCACGCGCGGGTTCGCGATGCAGAGCCTGTTCATTGGGCTCGGAGCGGTGATCGCTTCCGCGCTGCCGTATGTTTTAACGAATTGGGTGCATGTGGGTGCTACTGCAACCGGTGCGCATGCAATTCCTGCATCCGTTCGATTTTCTTTCTATGCTGGCGCGGCGGTTTTCTTCGGCGCAGTGTTGTGGACCATATCAACTACGAAGGAATATCCGCCGCCGGATCTCGACGCTTTTCACAAAGCCAAATCCGAATCGAAAGGCTTGAGCGCAAACGCGCGCGAAATATTCCAATCGGCGGCGGCCATGCCGGTTACCATGCGGCAACTCGCGCTGGTGCAGATCTGCACGTGGCTGGGGTTGTTCTGCATGTGGCTCTATTTTCCGGTGGCTGTGGCGCACAACGTGTTCGGTGCACCGAGCGAGACATCGCGCGTCTACACGGACGGCGTGGAGTGGGCGGGCTTGTGTTTCGGAATGTATTCGGCCGTCTGCTTCTTGTTTTCATTTGCGCTGCCTGGCCTTGCCAACTGGCTGGGCCGCAAAAATACGCACTCGCTTTGTCTACTGTGTGGTGCCGCAGGCTTGATTTCGGTCGCAGTAATCCACGACAAGTGGATGCTGTTACTTTCGATGACCGGCGTCGGTATCGCGTGGGCCAGCACTCTGTCCATGCCTTACGTGATTCTCTCCGGATCTCTACCGGTCAACAAAATCGGAATCTATATGGGCATTTTCAATTTCTCCATCGTGCTGCCGGAGATTGTTGCGTCGCTGGCCTTTGGATGGCTTATGAATCACGTGTTCGATAACAATCGTCTGGCGGCGGTCATCACGGGTGGGGTTTTTATGATCCTGGCAGCCATCCTGATGCAGCGCGTGCATGACCGCACGGAGTTAGCGCCCGCTAGCTTGGAACCCGTTCCGGCCACGTAATGCGGAACTTTGCGCTCTTGGTTGCCGCTTGCACGGCGCTCGCCGCAGCGCCCACGGTCACCAAAGTCGATCCCCCATTTTGGTGGACTGGCCATTCCATCAATCCAGTGCGATTAATGGTCCAGGGAACCGGGCTGGCCGGCGCGTCGGTGAAATCAACGGCGAAAGGGATTGAACTGGGCGAATCGCGCGTCAACGCGAACGGCACCTACTTATTTATTGACGCCACCATCAAACGAGCCGGTATTTATCCGCTCAAGATTACGACGTCCGAGGGTTCGACTATCGCTCAGTTTGAAGTGCTGGAGCCCTTGGATCGAGTTGGGCGATTTCAGGGATTTTCGCAGGACGACTTCATCTACTTAATCATGCCCGATCGGTTCGCAAATGGTGATCCGTCGAACGACGATCCGGCGATTTCGAAAGGGCTCTTCGATCGAAGCAAGGCCCGCTATTATCATGGCGGCGATTTGCAGGGCGTGATCGATCATCTGCCGTATTTAAAAGAGCTCGGCGTCACGGCCATCTGGCTCAACCCGGTTTATGACAACGTGAATCACGTGAATGAGAAGGAAAAGTACGACGGTCAGGCAATCACGGATTACCACGGCTACGGCGCGGTGGATTTCTACAAGGTGGACGAGCATCTCGGAAACCTGGCAAAGCTCAAAGAACTGGTGGACGCGGCGCATCGCGCCGGAATCAAGACGATTCTCGACATGGTGGCGAACCATACGGGTCCGTACCATCCGTGGGTGGATGATCCTCCGACGCCGACCTGGTTTCACGGCACGCGCGCTAAACACTTGAATGAAACCTGGCAGACGTGGACGCTCATCGATCCACACGCAACGCCGAACCTCACCGCATCGACGCTGGATGGTTGGTTCATCGACATTTTGCCGGACCTCAATCAAGACGATCCCGAAACGGCGCGATACATTATCCAGAACACGCTCTGGTGGGTGGCTGCCACTGGATTGGACGGCATCCGGCAAGACACACTGCCCTATGTACCGCGGAAGTTCTGGCGCGATTGGTCGGCGGCGATCAAGAAGGAGTATCCGAACTTCCGCGTGGTCGGCGAAATGTTCGATGGCGATCCGGGATTGGTGTCGTTTTTCCAGGGTGGTGCGGCGCGATTCGATGGAGTGGATTCGGGCATCGATGCGCTGTTCGATTTCCCCTCTTTCTATCCGATCCGGCGGGCGTTCGCGGAAGGAAAATCGATGAAAGACCTCGCGTCGATGCTGGCGCACGATTCGCTATATCCGAATCCGAACAACCTGGTTACGTTTCTAGGATTGCATGATGTTGCGCGCTTCATGAACGAACCTGGCGCGACCGTGGATGGACTAAAGCTGGCGTTTACTTATTTACTTACGTCGCGTGGCATTCCGATGATTTATTACGGCGACGAGATTGCGTTGCCCGGCGGAAACGATCCGGACAATCGCCGCGATTTTCCCGGCGGGTGGAAGGAAGACGCGAAGAACGGATTTCTAGCCGAGGGTCGGACGGCCGATCAGCAGAGCGTCTTCGAGCATGTCCGGAAGCTGGCGCAATTGCGGCGTGAGCATCCGGATCTGCGGCAAGGTGCGATGCAGCAGTTGGGTGTGACGGACGATGTCTATATCTACAGGCGCGGCGACGCGATCGTTATGCTCAACAACAGTCTGAAGCCCGCGCGTGTGATTGCGCCTGCCGCCAGAGGCACGTGGCACGATTTGCTGGAAGGCGCGGGAGATATTCCGGTACGCGATGAATCGCTGACCGTTACGCTGCCGGGGCGATCCGGCGCGATTCTGGTGCGGCGCTGAAATTCAAATCCGCAAGAACCAGCCGCGTTTGTACATAACGTATGCGATTGCGTACATCGCGAGCATGAAGCTGAGCGAGTACATAAGCGATGCATTCAGCGGCGAAGCGACCGCAAGAAACATGTGATACAGCTTCCCGTGCAAATTGGTCATGTCGAGGATTTCGGCGCCGAATTCCGAGATCATGTACACCGTGATTGCGTTCATGCCCATGATCACCAGCGGCTTCACCACTTTTTGATAGCCGAGGTGATCGACGATCCAGAGAAACGAAGCGAGAACGACGGAATCCAGGCCGGCCATGAAGAGGGCGAACGAATCGCTCCACAGCTTTTTATTGATGGGCATCCAGAGATTGCAAAACAATCCGAGGACGATCAAAATGTTACCCATCAGGAAAAGCCACGTGACCCGTTCGCTGAGCGTGCGCTTCAGCCGGACGATGTGGCCAGCCATGATGCCGAGCAGTGCCGTCGCGATGGAAGGCAGGGTGCTGACGATGCCTTCCGGATCCCACGTGTTGCCCGAATAGTTGTGATGGCCGAGTACGATGCGATCGATATAGTGCGCGAAGTTGCCTTCGAGATCCAGCCGCCCTGCGCCGTAGCCGGGAACGGGCACCAGCGTCATCAACACCCAATATGCGGCCATGAGTCCCACCATCCAGATGATCTGGCCGCGAATGCCGGTATACAGATAAATAAGCGACGCGACGAAATAACAGATCGCGATCCGTTGCAGAACCCCGAGAATGCGGAACGAACCGAGCTGAAACTCGGGAAAGGCGTAAATCGCAAGGCCGAACACGAACATGATGGCGAAGCGCCGGAAAATCTGTCCGATGAGCTTGCCGCGCGGGACGCCCGTCTCAAGCCGCTTGCCGAGCGACAGCGTGATGGCGACGCCCACCATCCAAAGAAACGCAGGAAATACCGTGTCGGTCATGGTCCAGCCGTCCCACGATGCGTGGTTGAGCGGGCCGTAGGATTTCGGTCCGCCGCCGTTGTTCACCACCACCATCAGGGCCATGGTGGCGCCGCGAAATGCGTCCAGCGCGACCAACCGCTGCGGCGATGTTTTGCTGCCCGCGGGTACAGGCGCATTTGTAGATTCGGGATGGGTGACGGAGGCCAAG
>DATGIH010000501.1:0-2968 GCA_035295865.1 Bryobacteraceae bacterium | reverse complement strand
CCGGCCAGAATTTCGGACGTGGAAGCGGATGCGCCATCCACTAAAATGGCGAGCGGTCCGGAAAAGGTGTACACGCGTGGATTCACGACGAACTTCAGAGTAGTATCGCGCATGGTCAGGGTTCCCAATCGTTGATCCGGTTGGTCCAGAAACCAGCCGGCCATTCCCATCGCCATGGCGCCGATGCCGCCGGGATTTCCGCGTAGATCGATGATGAAGCCGCGGCAGGTTTTGCAGGATTCTACGGCATCGGCGAAACGCGCCATGACGTGCGCCGGGTCGAGAAAAATATTGAAGCTCACGTAGCCGATGTCGTTGTTTCCGAGTTTCGCGGACTCAAACCAGACGTGCATGGGATAAAGAAATCCGAATTGCGAGAGTTCGCCGCGTGGGGTTCCTTGCGCGAGGGATTTGGAGACGCGACGATCGCTGCCGTCCAGAAATTCGACGGGGGTGGATTCGCCGGCGGTCCCGGCTAACCGTGAAAGGACGGCGCGGCGCAGCGCGAGTTCGCGCAAAGTGGACTTGGCGTAGGCTTCATTCAGTTTTTCAATCACCGGCGCGAGATCCAAAGACCCGATTTTCAGGATGCGCCAGCCGGGCCGGACGCCTTGGCGCGCGGCGGAGAAGCCGGGTTCGACGGACGTCACCAGAACATCCGCGCCGATTACACGGACGTCGATTCCGGTGGTGATTTCTCCTTTGGCGCTGGAGCCGTTCAGGTCGGAATAGAGGTCGCTCGGGACAATGGCGAAATGAGTTTGATGCAGGCGGCCCAGCATGTCGTTCAACACTGCGCGCGCGGCATCCATGGTGGAGGCTTTTTCGATGGAGGGGCGGAGTTCGTCATGGACCGCCTGCCAATTCAGGCCGGCTGGATTCGCTTGCCAATGTTTGTCGCGAATGGTGCGCCAGACGTATTCAAAAGAATCGATATTTTTCTGGCGCTGTTCGGTGGCGAGCTGCGTGTCCGCTAATGCCAGCGATGCGACAAACATCGCCAAGCCAATCCGGCCGGCCGCCAGCAGAACTGCGCGATTCATTCCTTTGCGAAAACTTTCGCGCCCAGCGCGCCGCCGAGCACCGGAAGCGCCGTAAGCATGACGAAAAGCAGCAGTAGGAGGCCTACCATTTCGGTGGCGAACATGGCCGGATCCTGCACGAGCTTGGTCATCGCTTCAATCTGGTCATTGTTGAAGTGCAAGAGCGAACCACCCTGGTACTCCTTCACTCGCTCCACCACTGCTTTGCCCTGCGTGACGACGAAGATGGTGCTCATTGTGATGAGCAACGCGATGATGCCGAACGAAAAGATCCCGGTGATCCAGCCCAAGCGCGCGCCGCTGCGAACACTGAGGGACTGGCCGCTAAACCGTGAGTAACTGTAGACGGCGAGAAATCCGGTCAGAAACGCGATTACCGCCGGCAGGAACGGAATGGCCTGCAAAATCATGAATGGAAGAAAGGCCGTGAGCGCTACAAGAAATCCGATGCGCACCGCGAGCCGGTTGTGGAAACTGATTTCGGATGGCGGCGCGGCCGCTGGTGTGGGAAGCGGCGGCGGCTGAACAGGATCCGGCTCAAAGCCCGGATAATCGTACTGCGGTTTTCCGCATTTATGGCAAAATCGGGCGTCAGGCGGCAACTGGGCGCCGCAAGTGCAGAAATCAGGCACGATCCTAGTTTGACATAGCTACACTGATTTGGGACGCGACAAGCTGGAGGCTTGTCCTACACCGCGTCTGAAATACTTGCGAAATTAAAGTCTGTCGCGAGGATTGCGGGTGCTAACGACGAGCCGGCTTCGGCGCCTTGCGTGCGCACGGGAGCCGATAACATCTTGGTGTTCTGCATCACGCGGACCGGACTTTCGTTCCAGCGGAAGTTCATCACCGGATCCGTGACTTTTCCATTTTCCACCAGAAACACGCCGTCGCGCGTGAGGCCGGTGACTTGCATGGTTTGCGGTTGCAGCAGACGGATGTACCAGAGGCGCGTGACAAGGAGAGCTTTGTCGGCGGATTTGATGAGATCGTCCAGCGTGCGATTCTGGCCGTCCAGAATCAGGTTGGAGGGAAACGGCGTCGGTTTTTTGCCGGCCTTTTGCGCCCAATAGCGATCGTAGAAGAGATTCTTCACCACGCCATTTTCGATCCAAGAGATTTTCTCGTTGGGAAGCAGCGACCCGCTCCAGGGCGTGGCGGAAAGCTTGGGATTGAACGGGTCGTTGCGCAGCGTAATGTATTCGGGAAACATTTTCTCACCGAGCAGCGTTTCGCCGGGCTTGTCCGCTTTCTTGCTGAGAAACGACTGGCCTTGTTCGGCATCGCGGGCGCCGAAGCTGAAGCCGAGATAGCCGATCAGATCGCTGACAGCGGCGGGTTCGAGAATCACGGTGTACTTGCCGGGTTCGAGGCGTTTTTTGCCGTCACCGCGAACGCATTTTTCAACGGAAATGCGAGCGGCGTCCTGGCCGTTGAGATCCTTGATGGCGTTCGAAATTTGCGTGGACCATCCGGAGCTGGTGCCACCGGCGTTTCGCATCGTGTTGGTGAGCGTGGAATCGGTGTACTGGTGATATCCGAAGAGACCGGCTTTGTTCGCCACCGCAACCCAGTTGGCGGATCTTTGGATAAAGCCGGCGGTGGTGAGCTTTGCGCCGCGCGCGCCGTCGATCACGGCTTTGACATGGCTGATGAGCGCATCGCCGCGCGAGTTGCCGGTGGCGGAATCGAAATTTGCAAGCTCGGGATATTGTTGAGGGCCGAGCGCCGGCATGAATTCGGGATCGGGCTGCGAGATCCGGGCCAGGCGCTCGGCGAGCTCAACGCCATTCTTCAGCGCGTCGTCCGACCATTCGCTGACGTCAGCACTGCCGGATCGTTTGTCTTCGGTGGTGGACCTGATGCTTACCGTTTGATCCAGACTGTATCCGGAAGTCGTGATGCCGTTGTTCGCGAATCGAATG
>DATGIH010000500.1:0-18917 GCA_035295865.1 Bryobacteraceae bacterium | reverse complement strand
GAGAAGTTTAATCTGAATCAGTTCGGCGCATCGCTCGGTGGGCCGATCCGCAAGGACAAGACATTTTTGTTCGCCGATTACGAGCAGAAGTATCAGCGGCATGGGATTCCGTTCACCGGCTTGGTTCCCTCGGTTGCGATGCGGAGCGGTGACTTCACTAACGATGCCTTCGGAAATCCGCGCTCCGGATTTTTGGTCAATCCAAATGTACTCGGCGCCACCAACACGAACTTCCAGTGCGATAGCTCGGGTAATCCGATTCCCGCCGCGCCCGATGGAAGCCAATCCGCCGGTGTGAGCTGCAACAAGATTCCGCAAAATCTGCTGAATCCGATTTCGCAGAAGCTGGTTAATTTGTATCCGCTGCCGAACGCGAACAATGCGGCGCTGGGCTACAACTACGTGAACGCTCCCGTCCGGTCCCTGGATGAGGGCAAGTTCGATGTCCGGTTGGATAATAATTTCTCGAGCAACGACTCGATGTACGCGCGCTTCAGTTACGATCAGGCCGTCTCGTATGTGCCGGGCGGCTCGCCGGGATTGGCCGAACAGTCCGCATTCGGCAGCAATCAGGGAATCCAGAATCACGGGCGCAACGTGGGGATCTCGGAGACGCACGTTTTTTCGCCGAACACGGTGAATCAGGTCAGTGCGGGCTACAACCGGATCTTTGACTACATCACTTCGCAAGGGACGGGCAGCTGCCTCGCGCGATCCTTCGGGATTCCGGGCGCGAATCTGGGTGGTGCCAGCTGCGGCTTGACGTCGACCCAGCTGGATGGCGGCTACTGGTCGCTGGGTGATCGCGGATACACACCCTTCACGGGCGGCACGAACGTGTTCTCGATTTCCGATTCGTTCGACATGATTCGCGGCAATCACGACATCAAGATCGGCGGCACCATCCGCGCGAATCAGATGAACGTGAAAGCCACCGGTTTCCAGGACGGATATTGGATCTTCACGGGACTTTGGGGCGGCGAACCGATGGCCGATTTGTTGTTGGGCTTGCCGAGCCTCGCGATCCACGATCAGACGTTCAACGGCGACGTCACCGGACGACGCTGGAAGATGTATCGGCCGTTTGTGGAAGACAACTGGCGCGTGACTTCGGATTTGACGTTGAATCTGGGCTTGGCCTGGAACATGACCACGCCGATTAGCGAAGTTGCCAACCGGCAGGCGGATTTCAATCCGGCGAATGGACAATTCTTAATTGCCGGCAAGAACGCCGGTTCGAGTGCCGGAATCAACATGGATTGGACCGCGCTTGAGCCGCGCCTGGGAGCGGCGTACAAATTCCTGGGCCATTCGAACACCGTGATCCGCGCGGGATACGGGATATATCACGACTCCTCTTGGAGCATGGGCGCGCAGGGGTTGTGGCAGAATCCGCCGTACTTCGCCGAGTCGGACGCGTTTGCATTCGGCGGCAGTTGCACGTTTGCAACCGCTGCTTGCGCTACCAAGTTCGGCAAAACACCTTCGGCGCTGAGCGTGTCGAACGGATTCCCGATCTTCAATGCGCCGCCGGATCCGGCCTCGTTCACCGGAACGTTGATTGCGCAGGATAGAAATTACAAGCTGGGCCGCGTGCAGCAATTCAACGTAAACGTCGAGCATCAGCTCCCGGGCGAGATTGTGCTGACGGTGGGATACGCCGGATCGCGCGGGTCGCACTTCACAACATTCGGGAACAATATCAACGTCGGTTCGCCGGCCGCTTGCGGTTCGGTGAGCGGATACACGCTGGGCTGTGGTGCGGGCGGCGCTTCTTTCGGCGTTCCCTACGCGGCGTTCCCGTATTCCACCATCAGCGATATTTTCGACGCGGGCAAGGCGCACTACAATTCGCTGCAAATCAAGGCTGAGACCAAGAGCCGGCACGGCCTCTACGCGCTGATCGGCTACACCTACGCGCGAGCGTACGATAACGCTTTCACGGACGGTTTAGGTACACTGCTGGGCGCGCCATATTTCCCGCTGCCTGGGTGGCAGAAGCTGGATTGGGGGCTATCTCCCATCAATTTAAATCACGATTTCACGGCAAGCATCATTTATCAATTGCCCTTCGGCCGCGGCAAGCGGTGGGGCAGCAGTTGGAATCGTGGCGCCGATCTCGTGCTGGGCGGCTGGGAAGTCACCGTGATCGAGAAGGCCACTTCCGGATTTGCGTTGTTCGTAGTCGACAGCAACAACGCATCTGGCGTGAACTTCCAGAACAATGGCAACAGCCTGAATCGTCCCAACCAAACTTGCAATCCGGGCGGCGGCGGAAGTTTGAGCCAGTTCTTCACCACGACCTGCTTCTCAGCGCCGCCTGCCGGCGAACTCGGCAACGCGTCGCGCACGCCGCTTTCCGGTCCGGATTTCGTGAATACCGATTTCTCGGTGATCAAGCATTTCCCGATTCGCGAGTCGATCCGGTTGGATTTCCGTACCGAGATTTTCAACCTCTTCAATCATGCGCAGTTCGGCACGCCCGGCGTGGACTTCAATTCTCCAACGACGTTTGGTGTGATCAATTCGACGGTGAATAATCCGAGGCTGGTGCAGTTCGCGCTGAAGCTGGCATTCTAGGTTGGTGTCCCTGAAGCGGTTTGGGTTCGTTTTCGCTCTGACGGCAGCGCTCGCGTGCGCGCAGCCCCGCCGCAAAGTGATCGTGAATGAAGACTGCTCGGGACCCGGCGGCAGCAATTTACAGACGGTCTCGCTGTTTGTTCAATCGAAAAGCCTGGACGTGCTCGGGATCACTGTGGTGAGTGGCGATCAGTGGCGAGACGAGGAAGTGGCCCATACATTGCGGCTCCTTGAGATCCTCGGGCGCACTGATATCCCGGTGATGAAAGGCGCGGCGTTTCCGCTGGTTCGCACGCGTGCGGAATCGCAACTCTGGCAGCAGCGATACGGCAAGGTGTCCTATTCGGGAGCCTGGGACGATCGGTGGTGGCATGAGCCGTTGGTTGTGCCGCCGCTTCCGGAAGGCGCGCCGTCGATCAAAGCCGCAGAGGAAGACGCGGTGCACTTTTTGATCCGGATGGTGCACAAATATCCGCACGAAGTGACGATCTACGAAGGCGGTCCGATGACCAATCTGGCGCTGGCCCTCTCGATCGATCCGGAGTTTGCATCGCTCGCGCAAGAATTGGTCTTCATGGGCGGCAGTCTGAATCCGCAGACCAGCGATCCGGAGTTCGCCAACAATCCGCGGCACGAATTCAATTTTTGGTTTGACCCGGAAGCTGCGGAGATCGTGCTGCGCGCGCCTTGGAAGAAGATCACTTGCACTCCCACCGATATTTCAATCACCACGAAGTTCACGCGCGAGATGGTGAAGCGAATTGAATTGGGCGGAACTGCGCTGGGCCGCTACATCGCGAAATATTTCCAGCCGGGCGACGGCAACGATTACATGTGGGATGAACTGGCGGCCGCGGCGTGGATCGATCCGTCGCTCATTACGAAAAAAGAGACGCGTTACATGGGCGTCGATCTGGGTCGCGGCGCTGGATACGGAAACACGCTTACCTGGGGCGAGCACGATAGGCCGCAGCGCACCGGGCCGCCGGTGACGATTCAAATTGACTTGGATCGCGAGAAGTTTTACGGGATGTTTGTGGACGCGATGAGAGCGCCGATCCACTAACGGGGAGCGCGCAGCTCGATCACAAATTGCTGCACTCGCTTTCGTTCCTGCTCCACTTCTGCCGCAGACTCCTTCCGCAAGCGATCGTGAATCGCAAATTCCGCTTTCGCTTTTCCCTTCTCGCCGGTTCGGGTGTACGCTTGCGCGAGGCGATAGTGGGCTTCTTCCAGCTTGGGGTCGATGGCGATCGCTTTCTGGAACGAGGCGATGGCGCGGTCGAAATCCTTTTGCGACGCGTAAATGATTCCGAGCTGCAGGTGCGCCCCGGCGAGCGCTGGATCCAGTTCGAGAGCTCTTTTGAGTAATGTTTCGCTCTTCTTTGGGTCGCGCTCTTGCAGGCAGACAGCGTAATAGAAGTTGGCGCGGGCATTGTCGGGAGCAAGTTGGGCGAATCGAGCCATGCGCTCTCGATAGCCGTCCGATTCGGTGATGACGTCGGTCCGGACACGCGACAAAAACAAATAAGGCTGCGGATCGCGCGGGTTTACATCCGACGCCGCAAAGAAATTGCTCCGAGCGCTCTCGTAGCTTCCATTCGCATATTGCGCGACGGCTAGACCCAGCAGCATCCGCGTGGATCGCGGAAACAGCCGCACACCTCGGGTGAAAACTTCCGCCGCGGGAACTGGCGCGCCGTGCGACAGCAATTCCGCGCCCCAATCGAACAAATTACGTTCGCTTGGATCTTTTTCGGCGGTCTGTTGATATGCGCGGGCGGTTTCGGACAGGTCCGCCGAAGTCCCGCCGGTGCTTCCGAGCGACGCCGTCGCTTTGGCGAGCTGTTCGGACGAGCGTAAAACCGCATCCGATCCGTGGCCGCCTTGCGCCGCGCCATCGGTAACGCCCGCCACAATGAACGACGGTTGATCGTAGAAGCCCAGTTGTTGTGGGGCGGGGAAGCGGATGGCAGCGAGCACGCACGCGAAAAATCCGGGAAGGAAATTCATCGGGACAACGCGAGTTGTTGTCATTGTAGCGTAGGCTGCTAAGCTGAACTGGAACGTGGATCCTCGACTCATTTTGTTGCTGGCAATCTCATATCCGGCCCATTGGTGGACGCCGGTTCCCGAAGCCGGCAAGCCGGACTGGGAAATCCTGCCACAGGCCGCCAAGCCAGGCGAAGTGATTCTTTCCAAGCGCAATGAGCTTGGGATCTTATCCAATTTCGCTGCGACTCCGTTCACCTATCGTGGTGTTCGTTATGCAAGCGTCGAAGGATTCTGGCAGATGATGCTGTATCCGGAAAACGCAGACGATCCGCGAGCGACGGCTCCGGGAATCGTGTGGCCGCACCGTCGCGCGGAAGTCGCTAACATGACGGCATTCGAAGCGAAGAGCGCCGGAGATACCGCTGAGCAAAACATGCGGAAGATGAATATCGATTGGGTGACGTTCGAAGGCAAGCGGATCAAATATCGCTCCCCACAAAAGGGAGATCACTACCGGTTGATTGTTGAGGCGATGCGCGCAAAACTGGATCAAAATCCGAAAGTGCGGGAAATTCTGCTCTCCACTGGCGATCTAATTTTGCGGCCGGATCACATCCAGGAACCGGATGCGCCGCCCGAGTGGCGGTACTTTGAGATTTGGATGAACATCCGGGGCGAGTTGCAAGCAAACCAGTGAAGCGCCTAGTGCAATTGATCCAAAGCTTGCTGCGCCTGCGCGTGTCCGGGGTGCTGTTCGAGCAATTGCCGCAAAAGAGTTCGTGCTTTTTCTTTGTCACCCTCGATCGCGAACACCCGCGCAAGATTCAAGTACGCCTGATCGAAGCGGGGCGCAACGCGGATGCACTCTTCAAAGCTTTTCACCGCGTCATCGCGCCGGCGGGTTCGGAGATACAGGATGCCCTGGTTGTTCAGCGCTTCCGGGTAGGCTGGACGAAGCCGTAATGCCCGGCTGAGATATTCGTCGGTGCGGGCAGTATCGTCCATTTGCGCATAAACCATGGCGAGGCTGTAATTCGCTTCCGGATCTTTTGGCCGCGCGGCTACCGCACGTTCCAATATCTGACGCGCCTCCGGCCAGCGCTTCTGCTGCCGGTAGGCATTCCCCAGATTTTCGAGCGCGATCCAGTGATTCGGATGCAACTGCAGCGCTTGTTTAAAGTTTGCGATGGCCTCCGCGGTGCGATTTTCGCGCGTGGCGAGCAGTCCAAGATTGTTCCAGGCATTTGCGAGCGTGTCAGGGTAGCTCGCGTTCAGTTTCACGGCTTGTTCGAAACTCAATCGAGCGTCCGCGCGTTTTTCCTGCTTCAGATAAACGCTACCCAAGCCGTAGTGCGCTTCGGCGCTTTGAGGATCGTCGCGCAGAGCCGTCCGATAGTAGATCGCTGCCTGGTCGTAGTATCCGCGTTGGAAAAACGCCGAACCCAAGGAGAGACTGTTCCGGCCGAATTCGTAGGTCGCGGAGTTCCCCGGAAAAGGAAGGGCCTTCGCTACGCGCTCGGCGGGCGAATGGGGAATTTGTTGGTTTCTGAGTGCGCCCTGAAAGACTTTCACGATGTTGTTGTTTTCATCAATTAGGAAGGACGTCGGAAGTTCCAGGTCGCGGTGACGATCGAAGATGCGGCGGTAGAGGATGTTGTAGATTGCGGCGGTGTCTGGTGGCGTCGTGGCAGTTATCGTCACAGTCGTGCCGGCTGCGGGCTCGGGAGCGGGAATGGGAACTAGCAGCCACGTTTCGTGGGATGCCGGTGTTTCGCTACGCTCCCTTGCGGTCGCGGTTCGGTTTGCAGCGGTCTTGCAGGGTTCGATTGGCGACGGATCTTTTCCTTCTTCTACCGTGATTCTGTGGTTGATCGGCAGGTCGCGAAGCTCTTGCATTTCGCCGCTGGGCCATCGGATGGTCGCGTTGACAGTTCCGGTTGCCGCGCCGAGGCCGAAGAATACATCTTTGCTGTGCTGCGATAGAAATCCGGAGCCCGCTTGCAGGCGTCGCGTACTGCCGCCGATGGTGACTGCCGCGCCAATTGCATCCCGATTGCTTTTCACGCCTCGCAGGCGAAACGCGATGGAGGGTGGGAGCGACGGAAGAACGTTCTTCACAAGGCGCAACTGTGGACCGTTGCGATTCTTCAAAAGCGCTTCCTGGCGGCCATCGTGATCAAAATCCGCGAGCGCGAAGGCCCGACCATCTTCCAGGAAGTCGAGACCAACCGCGCCGGAAACGTCCGAAAATGTTCCATCGCGATTGTTCGCGTAGAACACGTTGTGCTCGTAGCCGCTCCAAGTGTAATCCGACCGGATCAGTTCATTCACCGCGTTCCAGCCTTGCTCGTACTCTTCCGATGGCTTGGCTTCGTCGGGAGAATTGGCCACTACCTGTCGCCAGAAAAAGCCGTTCAAGTCTTCCCGGATGGGCCCTGAGACCATGCCGTTGCAAATGTAGATGTCAGGAAAGCCGTCATGGTCGAAGTCCCAGGCGTCGCTCGACCAGGACCAGCGCCCGTTTCCCGCACGCGCCAGCCGTGTCGCATCTTCAAACGCGCCGTTCCTTTGATTTTGAAACAGCGAGTTGCCCATCGCATGTTTCTGATAAAGCGCGCGAATCTGCGCGGTCGAATCCTTCTTGAATTGCTCCGTGTGGGAGATGCGCTCGCCCGCGGCAGTCCACATATTAGCGATGTAGAGGTCGTCTGCGCCATCCTGGTTGAAGTCAAACCAGCAAACGCTCATTCCGGCGCCGACGTCCTCGACTCCCGCTTGTGCCGCGACGTCGGTGAAGGTTCCGTCGCCGTTGTTGCGGTAGAGATTCTTGCGGCCAAAATCGTTCACCACGTAAAGATCCGGCCATCCATCGCCGTTGGAATCGCCCCATCCGCAACAAAAACTGTAACGCGTGTTGTTCTTATCCAAGCCGGTTTCAGCGGTCGCGTCGTGAAAAGTGCCGTCCCGATTGTTGCGCATCAGGAAATTGGGCGGGCCGTTTTCCGCGGCGAAATAAGGCGACGGGTATTTGTACTGATCCGTCCCCTGATAGTAGACGTAGAGGCAAAAGTAGATATCGAGCCATCCATCGCGATCGTAGTCGGCTGCCGCCGCTCCCGTGAAGGTGCCCTGCGGAGGCTGCGCAAACTGAAATGCATCCGGCTTGAGGCGAAACGTTCCGCCGCCCTGATTCAGAAAAAGCAGAGGACCGTTCGCGCGAACCACCACCAGATCCTGGCGTCCGTCGTTATCGATATCGAGGAACAGGGCGCAGGCCGTGTTTTCCAGAATCCCAACGCCTGACGCTTCGGTGATGTCCTCGAAGGTACCGTCGCCTCGATTTCGATAGAGGCGGTTCGGAAGACCACCGGGCTGGCAAACGTACACATCGTCGAAGCCGTCATTGTCGATGTCTCCCACGGCGACGCCGTTGTGGCCGTAGACATCGATTCCGCAAGCCCCATCCAGCGCTGTCCGCCAGTGATCGACCCCGGGGACCAACTGGTCGCGATAAGAGGCGTTGCGGCCGAATGCCTCCGGAGCGATATCTTCAAACCACGGTTTCGATGCCCGGCTACGGGTTTCGGGCTCCGCAGCCCAGCGGCGGATGCGATAGTTGCCGGTGGAATCCGCTTCCCATTCCAGATTCCAAAATCCAACGCGCTGCTCGCGATGGAAATTCTCGCCTGCAGCCACCAGTTCGTAGCGGATGCGAGTCTCCAGCATGCCTGGATTCGGGGAGTGAATTCGCGTGACCTGAAGATCGGAATTCAAGATGGAAGTGAATTCGCTCATCGTGGATCGCAATTCGCGCAGAAACGCCTCCGGGCCGAGATTGGGTTGTTGCGCGAAGGCGATCTGTCGGACATTGAGCGATGCATCCGAGCGAATCGACCGGGAGTCCACAGGATGTAAAGAGACGCCTTGGAATCCTGGCGCCAAAAACTGCCCGGCGCCTGACAGGTTGGGCGAGAATTGCGCAAGGATCGCGGCGATTTTCTGTTGATATTGCTCTGTGATGAAATCGTCCAGGCTCGGATCGATCTTCGCGATCATTTCGTCGAGCGGAGTTTGAGCGCGATACGCCGGATGCAGAGGCGAGGGCGGCGCGATGCCTTGAGCGTTTAATCGCCGTAAAAAAGGAGCGGCAAGAGCTGCGAACAAGCGGGAAAGAAAGTTGCGGCGTTGCAGAGCGATGGGACGTCCTACTTTCGATCTTTGCACAGGAGGTTCCGGGGCGTTACTCCCAGCATCCGGCGCATATGATAGGCAAGATGACTGCGCTGCGCGAAGCCCGTTGCGGCAGCCACTTGGCTTACCGATGCTTCTGGCTGCGCGAGCAGCGTTCGCGCTTGCTCTACCCGGCGCTGGATCACATATTGATGCACCGGACGTCCCACGGAAGTTCGAAACGCGGTTTTGAAATACGACGCGCTTAAGCCTGCGACGGCCGCGATGTTCGCGAGCGAAAGGTCTTGATCTAAATTGTCTTCGATATAAGAAAGAACCTGTTTCAGCCGGTGTCCGGAAATGCCGCCCTTGGGCTGTGCGATTTCGCGCGACTGCGAGGAATGCCGGTTGAGCAAATGCACGGCGAGCGCCTGCGCCAAGCCCTCAAGGTAGAGGCCGCCGCTCGGATATCCGGCTTCGATTTCCGCTTTGCAAGCCCATCCGATATGTTCGATTTGAGTATCCCGGGTCTGGAAGCGATTTAGAATCTCGATCTCCCGCGAAGCGCGGCCGGTTTCCTCGGCGACGTTCCTCAGGAGGCGCTGGCCGATGCTCAACAGCAGCACGGTATCGGCATCATGTAACTCCCAACGGCTGGGAGTTTCGGCGGAAATGATGTCGGAATAGCCATGCACGCACAATCCTCGATGCTTGAGCGCACCACGGCTGCAGCTTACGTACACGGAGCGGCCGACGTGGATCGCGATGGTGGGATTTGGGCGCGGAGGGATCTCCACCACTCCGCGAGGATCGGTCCGCAGCCGCACAGCTATTGTTTCGGATTCGATTTTGTCATTATCGCTCGAATGGTTGTGCGCCTTCAGCCCCGTGTCGTACATTGGGGGTGCTTGCGACTGAGCGCGCTGTTGCTGTTCGTTTCCACCGCCGCCATCTTCTGCCAAGAGACGCCGGAATCTCACCTCGGCAAAGGCTACGACGCACTCCGGCAGGAGCGCTATGCCGAGGCAGCCGCGGAATTTCGAGCCGCTCTAAGACTCGATTCAAAGCTTACACTGCGCGCGCGCTTTCCACTCGGCGTGGCGCTGTTTCAGATGAAGGAGGCGGTGGAAGCACGGCGCGAATTCGACGCGGTTCGCCGGGAAGCCGGGGACCATCCGAACGTGGCCTATTATTTAGGCCGGTTGGATTTGCAAGACCAGAACTACGCGGGCGCCGTGAAGAATTTCAGCCAGGCGATTGAGAATCCGCCGTTTCCCGACACCGCGTATTATCTTGGATTTGCCTGCTTTAAACAGGGCGACCTGCCAGCCGCGGAGAAGTGGCTGAAAACAGCGGTGGATTTGAATCCGAACGACAGCGTCGCGTTATATCAACTGGGTCTGGTGTATCGCAAACAGGAACGCGAGGACGAGGCGGCGAAAGCCCTGGCATCCAGCGCGGAAATACGCCGGAAAGAAGCCGGCGCGAGTGAGCTTAAATTGGAATGCGCGAAGAAGCTGGAGCAGGGTCCTCGGGAAGAAGCGCGGGCGGTTTGCCAGAAGTTGTACGATCCGAATGACGCAGAGAAACTGACCACGCTCGGAACTCTCTACGGGCAACATGGCGATTTGGACGCTGCGCTTGATCCGTTGCGCCGCGCGGCCGAGTTGGCTCCGCAGTCGCCGCAAATGCAGTACAACCTGGCATTCACCTACTATCGGATGCAACGATTCGATGACGCGCGCGCGCCGCTGGAAAAAGCGCTGCAACGATGGCCGGACCTGTTTCCGCTGAAGTCGCTGTACGGCGCGGTGATGCTGGCGCTGGGTGACGATGCCGCGGCCTACCAGTCCCTGCGTGGCGCCCACGCGATCAATCCGCAGGAGGCGCGAACCGCGGAGCTGTTATTCCGCACCACGCTCGCGCTGGCGCGCAGGCACCAGGCGGCGAAGCAGTATCCCGAAGCGCTGCGATATTTCGAAGAAGCCGTGAAATTGCGTGCCGATGATCCGGAGCCGCACCGGGGATTGGCGGAAATCTACACGCTGATGGGGCGCGCGGCGGAGGCAGCCGCCGAGCAAAAGAAGGCCGGACGGTGACACAATCTACGGATGGCCGCTGAGCAGCTTTTCTCCATTTGCAACGCCATCGTGCTGCCTGGTTGGTTGCTCTTAGTGGCGGCGCCCCGCTGGCGCTGGACGCAAAGGGTCGCCGCGTTGATCCTGCCGCTGGCGCTGGCGGCCGTCTACTTGACGCTGCTGATAATCCATTTCCATAAGGACGCGGGCGGATTCGGATCGCTCGCCGAAGTCACGAAGCTTTTTGCAAATCCCTATCTACTGCTCGCCGGATGGATTCATTACCTGGCCTTTGATCTGTTCACCGGATCCTGGCTGGTGCGCGATTCCGAGCGCCTGCGCATCGCGCATGCTTATGTGGTTCCCTGTTTGCTGTTGACGTTTCTGTTCGGTCCTGTGGGATTATTGACCTGGTTCCTGATACGGACTTCTTTGCGCGGAAGGTCTGCATTGATATGAAGGACAAGCTTCGGGAGCTTTACCAAGCGAGCCCTCCGCTCGCCGTCACTGGTTGGGTGCAGTGGATTTTGGCGCTGGTCTTTCTGACTCTCGCGCCCTTCGATTCCAGAACGATTCTCGGGATCAGCCCCTGGATCAAGCCCATGAAGTTCAGCGTTTCGATCGCGATCTATGTCTGGACTCTGGCCTGGCTTCTCCGCTATCTTTCGAGGCACGCGGCTGCGGTAAAGAGAATCAGTTGGTGTGTTGCGTTCCTGATGATGGGTGAAATCACCATCATCGCACTGCAATCGGCGCGTGGAGTTCCATCGCACTTCAACATCGCAACGCCTTTGGATGCCGCTCTGTTTTCCATCATGGGAACGATGATCGGCGTGAATACGGCGTTGCTTGTGTGGGTGACGGCCCTTTTCTTTGTCGATGCTCCGGAACTTCCGCCGGCCTACCTGTGGGGCATTCGATTTGGATTAACGATTTTTCTGTTGGCGTCGTTTGAAGGGGTATTCATAGTGAGTCACGGTTCGCATACGGTAGGCGCGCCAGATGGCGGGAGTGGATTTCCTTTTGTTAATTGGAGCCGGCAGCACGGCGATTTGCGCGTAGCCCACTTTGCGGGGATGCACGCTCTCCAGGTACTGCCGTTGGTAGGGTACTGGCTTAGCCGTTCGAGAACTTCCGAACGAGCCCAGATCCTCTACACTTCCGCGGCGTTCGGGCTATACTTCGCAATTGTACTGTCGCTCTTCTGGCTAGCCTTGCTAGGACGTCCCTTGACATTGTAAAGATTACTCTTTACAAGTCCAAACAAATCTTGCAGAATTGTTCTTTACATCTTCCCCTTGTGGTCCTGTCCGCCATCCGGGGCGCTGAAACGGCTCAGCAGGTAACAGCGTCTTTATAACGGGGGTTTAAGTTTTACCGCCTCCGTGTCGATGAGGTTTAGCAGGGCATATGGACATCGTTGGCGATCGAAAGTTCGTTGAGGTGCCGGGTGAAAAAACCCATGAGCTCCCTCCCCTCCTGATCAGGACGGCCCCCCAGGTTAGGCGTTTGGATCGGGTGGTAGGAATGGCGAATGATATCGTCGATTCCGAGGACATGATTCCGCTCCCGGCCATGGAAGGGCTCGCCGAGTTCGAAACCGAATTCGACCGCAGGAAGATGGACTTGGCCATCAACTTGGTGGACCAATACTTCCACTTTGTCACGCAGTGGCAATGGGGCGACAGCATCCTGGAATGGATCCGGCAGTGCGAAATCACTTTTGGCAACCGGATGGAGTTGCGCAATCTTCTGCGTCCCGATGTATGGCCGCACGCAGGGAGATCCAGCTTTGTCACGCTGCTCGGCGATAAGGCAGTGACCGGCGGCGATGTGGAATTGGATCAGGCCGTTGGCTTGCGGCTCACGTTCCGCCAACCGCCGCCTATTTCCTGCTTCTCCAATCAGTTCCTGTTCTATCTGAATTCCAGCGTCGGCACCACCGCCTACCAAACGTGGGCGCACCTGAGCCCTAATCCCATTTCGTGCCTACCTCCGGAACGGTTTTCGTTCCAAGTGATCGACATGTCGCTGTCGTAGGCGCCTTTTCGAACCGCGACCGCGAGGGCGCGCTACCTCCAACATCTTTCAGTCAACACACGGGTCCGGAACGCTCGTTACACTCCCTTGCGGTCGTGGCTCGGTAAAATATGTCTGGGCAGCGATTCCAGGCCCTGACTCCCGATCAGGTGGAACCGGATAACGTTTTTCCGTTTGGATTTCCTTACCGCCTGGAAGCGCGGAGGACTCTGGGTCCTAAAACCCACTAGCGGCGCGAGGGCGGCGCGGCAGCAAATCGATCTGTTCCGGCGCTTGCGGTTCGTCGCCGCCGGACACACCCAGCTCGCGCATTTTGCGCAGCGCCGGAACCAGTCGCGAGTCCCAGGATCCGACTGACCGGTTGTACGACGCGATGGTCTTTTCGAGCATGCGGCCAGTGTCGGCATAGTGATCGTAAACCAGCTGGACGCGATCGTAGAGTTCGGAGGCAACCGCGCGGATGGCTTCGGCGTTTTCCGCCAATTGCTCTTGTCCCCACCCGTAAGCAATCCCGCGTAGGATGGAAATCAAGGTAATCGGCGTCGCAATCACCACTTTACGCGCCAGCGCGTCTTCGATTAGCCCAGGATTGGCTTCGAGCGCCGCGCTGAAGAAGTGATCGCCGGGAAGAAACAGCACCACGAGTTCCGGGGCGGGCTGAAACTGGCTCCAATACTGTTTGCTGGCGAGCTGGCGGACGTGCTCGGCGAGCTGCTGGCTGTGGCGTTGTAAAAACGCCCGGCGCGAAGGCTCGTCCGTTGAACCGGCAGCGTCGAGATACGCCGTGAGCGGAACCTTGGCATCCACCACCAGCGACCGATCTCCCGGCAGCCGCACGATCATATCCGGGCGAATCCGGATGCCGTCGCTCTCACGAGTTTCCTGCTCCAGAAAATCGCAATTCTTTACCATACCGGCGAGTTCAGCGACGCGCCGCAGCGTCACTTCGCCCCAGCGGCCGCGCGCCTGTGGCGACCGCAGAGCCGTGGATAGCACGGATGTCTCGCGCGCCAGGGATTGCAACTGTTCGCCCAAGCTGCCGAACGCATGGGCACGGGCTCGTTCCAACTCGCGAACATGGTTTTCCAAGCGGGTCAGCGATTCGTTGAGCGGCCGGACCACGCTTTCAATGGCCGTCTGCTTTAGCGCCAAGTCGCCGGTCATCTCGGCGCGCGCGGTGTCGAGTGTGGAGCGCGCCGCTTCCAAGAAAGCTCCTTGGTTCGACCGGAGCGCTGTATCGGCAAGCGATTGGAAGGTCTCGCTGAGCTTGGCGGCGGAACTGTCGGCCAACTGTTGAGCGGCCTCCAACCGTGCGATGCGCGCCCGCATCCAGAGTCCGGCGATCAAGCCGCCGGCCATAAGACCCAGGATGAAGGCAACCCAATTCATCACCTACCCAGGATAGAGCATTTTATGGCGGAAATGTTTGTATCCAGAACGCGCCTAAAGCGACCGTCAGGATGGCCAGCGGCGCGCCTACGCGGAAATATTCCCAGAATCCGATGGTCACTTTGCGGCGCGCCTGTTGAATCACGATGAGATTCGCCACAGATCCGAGAATCGTCAGGTTTCCGGCGAGCGTGGAAGACATCGCGAGCGTCAACCAAACCTGCTTCGGATTCCCGAGGTGAGCCGCAAACGGTTTGAACACCAGGACGGCGGGAACATTGCTCACCAAGTTCGAGAGCACCGCAGAGAAGGCGCTCAGCAGATAGACATTTTCCAGATGAATGCGTCCGGCAAAAGCCGCCAGATCTTTTTCGAGCGAGGTTTTTTCGCCGCCAGCGACGACGACGAAGAGTCCAACGAACATGACGAGCAGTCCCCAGTCGATCCGGCGATAAACCTTTTCCGGATTCACTCGCCGTGTGATGAGCAGCAGCGCGCCAACCACCACCGCGACTTTAGGAACCGGCCAGCCGGCGAAGAACAGGACGATCATGGCGAGGGACGCAATGAGGGCTTTCCACATCAGCTTGCGATCCACCCGGACCGGCCGCGGAGTTACTTCGACGCGTACTTGCGATTGAAACTCGCCCCGATACGACAGGTAGATCACCAGAACGGTCAGCGCCAACCCGGCCAGCGCTATAGGCGCGAGAGTAGCAAGAAATTGCCGGTACGGAATGCCTGAGAAGCTCCCGATCATCATGTTCTGCGGATTACCGGTGATGGTCGCGACACTTCCGATATTGGAAGCCATCGCCACGGCTAGAAGATACGGAACCGGATTCCGGCGGACGGTTTCGGTGATCTCGAGAACCAGCGGCGTCAGGACCAGGCACATCGTATCGTTGACGAAAAATGCGGAGAAGAATCCGGCGACGCCGACGATCGCAACTAAAAGTAAAACCGGCCGGTGCGCATGCTCCACCACGCGCTCGGCCACCAGAGAAAAGAATCCGGATAGCTGCAGGTTGGCGACGACGATCATCATCCCGAACAGCAAAATGATGGTGTCGAAATTAATGGCCGCCTGCGCTTCCGCAAGCGTGAGCGCGTTGATTCCGACCATCAAACTCGCGCCGATAATGGCCGCGCCCGTGCGGTCGATACGAAATCCAGGAAAGCGCCCGATCGCGAGAACGAGATAAGTAAGGCCGAATATTAGAATCGAAGGCACGTTTCTCGTTTCTCGTTCCTCGTTCCCTTTTCCCGAACTGTCCACAACCAGAAACGAGAAGCGCAGAACGAGTTACGGCCTTTCCGCGTGCTAAACTCGTTTTCCGTGCATCGGCTCACCAGTCTCATTCTACTGAGTGTTGTTACATTGTTCGCGCAATCGCTTGCGCCCGATCTTTCGGGACTGCGCTGGCGAACGATCGGTCCGTTCCGCGGCGGCCGCACCATTGCTGCAGCGGGAATCGCATCGCAACCCAATGTGTTTTATGTCGCGGCCACCAACGGTGGGATTTGGAAGACGGACGATATCGGCCGAACCTGGCATCCCATCTTCGATGACCAGCCAACCGGCTCGGTGGGCGCACTTGCGATTGCTCCTTCGGACTCGAAGATTATCTATGCGGGCAGCGGCGAAGGCGTGCAGCGGCCGGATCTTTCGGTGGGTGACGGGATATACAAATCCATCGATTCCGGCAAGACTTGGCGGCATCTCGGACTCCGCGATGGCCAGCAGATCTCCGCAATTTTGGTGGATCCGCGCGATCCGAATCGGGTTTTCGTTGCCGTGCTCGGGCATCCGTATGGGCCGAATATGGAGCGTGGCGTTTTTCGATCCACCGACGGCGGTGAGAGTTGGCAGAAGGTGTTTTATAAAGATGAGAACACCGGCGCAGTCGACTTGGCGTTCGATCCAAAGAATCCGGATCACATTTACGCCGTTCTTTGGGCCGCGCGGCAAGGGCCTTGGGAGAACGGCGAATGGAGCGGCGCGGGCAGCGGACTGTTTCACTCGACCGATAGCGGTAGTACGTGGCATCCACTGATGGGCGGTCTTCCAACTCCGGCCGAAGGACTCGGGCGAATCGGCATCGGCATCGCCCCTAGCGATCCGAATCGCGTGTATGCACTTGTCGAAGCCAAACCCAGCGCGCTGTATCGCTCGGACGACGCAGGCGCGACCTGGACGCGCGTGAATACCGAAGAACGCGTCGTCGGCCGGGGATCCGACTTCGCTTGCGTGCGCGTAGATCCGAAGAACAAGGATGTGATTTATGTCGCCAACACCTCAACCTATCGATCCACAAACGCCGGACAAAGTTTCACCGCGATCAAAGGCGCTCCAGGCGGCGACGACTATCACACGATTTGGATCAACCCTGATCATCCGGAAATCATTCTGCTCGCCGCCGATCAAGGCGCGACCATCACGGTGAACGGCGGGGCGACGTGGAGCTCCTGGTACAACCAGCCCACCGCGCAGTTTTATCACGTTATCACCGATAACCAGTTCCCGTATTGGGTCTATGGCGGACAGCAGGAGAGCGGATCGGCGGGCGTCCAAAGCCGCAGCGATTATGGCGAGATCACTTTTCGCGAATGGCATCCGGTGGGTGTGGAAGAGTACGGCTACGTCGCGCCCGATCCGCTGCATCCGAATCTGATTTATGGCGGCAAGGTCACGCGTTTCGACCGGAACACAGGTCAAGTGCAGCAAGTGGGACCGGTGCTGCGGCCCGGCCAGTACCGCTTTGTGCGCACCATGCCGCTGCTGTTCTCGACCGTTGATCCGCATGTGCTTTTTCTCGGATCGAACGTGTTGTTCAAAACCGTCAATGGAGGAAACGGTTGGGATGTCATCAGTCCCGACCTGACGCGCGAAAAATACGACATTCCGGCGAGCGTCGGAATTTACACCGAGGAAGCCCGCAAACAGGCCACGCGCCGCGGCGTGATTTATACCATCGCGCCGTCGCACAAAGACGTGAATGTGATTTGGGCGGGAACCGATGACGGGCTGATCCATATCACGCGCAACGGCGGCCAGACGTGGGCCGACATTACACCGAAGGAGCTGACGCCGTGGAGTAAGGTGTCAATGTTGGATGCGTCTCATTTCGACGACGTGACCGCGTACGTGGCCATCAATCGCATCCGGCTGGACGATTTGAAGCCCCACATCTATCGGACTCACGATGGCGGCAAGCACTGGGACGAGATTGTCACAGGATTACCGGATCAGCCCGTAAACACGGTGCGTGAAGATCCGGTGCGCAAGGGACTATTGTTTGCAGGAACCGAACTGGCCGTGTATGTCTCGTTTGACGACGGCGATCATTGGCAGGCGCTCCAGCGCAACATGCCGCCGATTTCGATTCGCGATCTGGTGATCCACGAAAACGATCTGGTGGCCGGAACGCATGGGCGCGGGTTTTGGATTCTCGATGACATCGCTCCCCTCCGCGAGTTCAGCGCCGAAACTGCGGTCGAAGAAGCGCATCTGTTCAGCCCTTCGACGGCGCTGCGCGTGCATTGGAACAATAATCCCGATACGCCGCTGCCGCCGGATGAGCCCGCCGGACAGAATCCTCCGGATGGGGCGATTCTCTACTACAATCTGAAATCCGCTGTATCCGGACCGGTCATGCTCGAGATTTTCGACGGCGCCAAGCTGGTTCGCCGGTATTCCAGCGGCGACAAGCCGGATCCGATCGATCCAACGCTGAACGTCCCAATGTATTGGATTCGTCCGCCGCAGATTCTTTCTACGTCGGCCGGACTGCATCGCTTCGTCTGGGATCTGTGCTATCCGCCGCCCGAAGGCGTGGATCACGAGTATCCGATCTCGGCCATCGTTCATGATACGCCGCGGTATCCGCTTGGCCCTCTCGTGATGCCGGGTACTTATTTGGTGAAGCTGACGGTGAATGGCGCAAGCTATACGCAACCGTTAACGGTGAAGATGGATCCGCGCGTGAAAACCTCGTTCCCAGGATTGCAGCAGCAGTTCGATCTGGCGCAGCGGATCATCGGGTTGATCCAGACGGCGCCGAAGCACAAGGCGGAACTGGTCGCGCTGCTCAATGCAGTGGAAGGCGCCGATGTCGCTCCTACGCCCGCGCTGGTGCGCGCCGTGGATGACATCGAGAAAGACAAATAATTACTTTTTCGGTTTGATCAACAGATCCTGAAAATCGTAGCTGAAATCGGTCAGCGATGACACCGGAACCATCTTCACTTGATTGACGGACCCATCCGGATTCAACGAGAAAGCCACGAACGCGTCGGCCGCCAGACTGCGATCCCGCCAATGAGCGACGAACGTGTCGTACTGCCAATGTTCCAGATCGCCGGTCAGTGCGGGAGAATGACTGAATCGCATCACCAGTCCCTTCGGCTCGCTTGAAATCGAAATGTCGCCGTACCAGGCATCCACATACTCCCCGGCGTATTTTTCAAGCGCGAGCGACGGCTTGGACGCAGCGTTGCGCTCGCCGCTATGCTTTTTCTCCACGTCCGCGGCTTGCGCGCGCTGCTTTTCCACGAGATCGTGAAAAACAGTCGTCCAATCGGTTTGTTGGTCCGTGAGATAAGCATCGAGAATCCGATCCACGATGCTCGAAAGAATCCCGGTGGCTTCCTGATTGGTCAGCA
>DATGIH010000499.1:0-16425 GCA_035295865.1 Bryobacteraceae bacterium | reverse complement strand
ATGATGAAGCGGTCGCTCGTGCGGACGGCATCGTCCGCAATAGCCGGATCGGAGTGGCCATCCTCTTCCTGCTTTGCCTGGCAGCCAGTTGTCTTGCAGCCATCGTGCTTCAACGAAGTACTCATACTCTCCGCGTCATTGCCAGCAGCCTCGAAAGCAGTTCCAGCGAAGTGACGGGCGCATCCCGCCAGGTTTCCGATTCCAGCCAGCAATTGGCGCAGGGCGCCACGGAGCAGGCGGCATCCGTCGAAGAGACTTCCGCCTCCGCGCAGGAGATCACATCCATCGCTCGCCAGAACTCCGATGCCGCGCGCAAAGCATCTGAACTGATGAGCAAAGCGGAATCCATCGACAGCCAGGTAAAAGCAGCGATCCAAGCGATGACGGACTCCATGGCCGGAATTAGTAAATCCAGCGGCGAGATCTCGCGTGTGATGCGAGTCATAGACGAAATTGCGTTTCAAACAAATATTCTGGCTCTCAATGCAGCGGTCGAAGCGGCGCGCGCGGGCGAAGCAGGGATGGGTTTCGCCGTAGTGGCCGATGAAGTACGCAATCTGGCGCAACGGAGCGCGCAGGCATCCCGGGAAACGGCAACCATGATCGAGCAATCCGTGGCCAGTTCGTCCGAGGGCCACGCGCGCCTGGAAGCCGTGACCCGCAGTTTCGATGAAAGCGCCGCAATTCGCAACGAAGTGAAGCGCTACTCCGATGAAATCGTAGTCGCGAGCGAGGACCAGGCGCGCGGCATCGATCAGATTGCCCGAACTGTGGAGCAGATGAGCGGTGTCACGCAAAACACTGCGGCCCGCGCTGAGGAGAGCGCTGCCGCCAGCCAGCAACTATCCAGTCAAGCGGATTCGCTGCGAGACATCGTGCACCGGCTGCACGAATTGGCGGGTAGTGAACGATAACTTTGGGACTACTTGCCTGCCGGCAGCGTCCACACGTACACCGTGTCCTGAACCGCCGTCAGCACATACTGCTTGCCGCCGATCTCGTACGTCATGGGCGAGCTTTCCATGCCGCCGCCGGCGTTCACATGCCAGAGCGTTTTCCCCGTCGCCGCGTCCAGCGCCAGAAGATTCTGCGAATTGTCGGCGGTGAAAAGAAGTCCGCCGGCTGTCGTCAGAACCCCAGCGACATCGGAGCCTTCGCCTAGTTCGTGGCTCCAACGAATTTTTCCGGTTTGATAATCGATGGCCTGCAGCACCGAGTTTTCCCACAGATTCCGGTCGCGCCCGCCCCAGCCTTCCGGCTTGCCGGTGGCCGTGTTGTAGAACACGCTGAAAATCCGGCGAGCGCTGACGTAGAACAAACCTGTGTCCGGATCGAAGCTCGGCGCCATCCAGTTCGTGGAGCCGTCGGACGCAGGCTCCACCAGCGATCCGTCCGGCTTCGGATATTTATCCAGATTCGCGATCGGCCGCCCGGTGCTGTCGATGCCCTTCGCCCAATTGCTTTCGATGAACGGCGCAGTCAGCAGATTCTTGCCGGTGGCGCGGTCGAGCACGAAGAAATATCCATTGCGGCTCGCCTGAGCCACCAGCTTGCGCTTGGTTCCGTGAAAATCGGCATCGAAAAGAACCGGCGTTTGTACCGCATCCCAATCATGCACGTCGTGGGGCGACGCCTGAAAATGCCAAACAAGTTTTCCGTTGTCCGGATTGAGCGCAACGATCGTGCAGGTGTAAAGATTGTCGCCCATCCGGCCTTCTCCCGCGAGTACCGGGTTGGGATTGCCGGTGCCCCAATACAGCAGATTCAAATCCGGATCGTAGGTGCCGGTGATCCACGTCATTCCGCCGCCGTGTTCGATAGCATCGCTATCTTTGGGCCACGTCTCCGATCCCGGCTCGCCCTTCTTCGGCTGGCTAAACCAGCGCCACTGCAGTTGCCCCGTTTCCGGATCCACCGATTCCAAAAATCCGGGAACATCCGTGACATCGCCCGAGACGCCTACGATGATGTGATTGCGAATCACCATGGGCGCGACGGTGGCGAAATATCCGAGCTTCACGTCGGCAAGCTCCACCTTCCAGCGCAGTGTTCCGTCTTTTGCGTTGAGCGAAACCAGGAAACCATCGGGCGTGGCGAAGTACAGCCAGTTGCCGTACATGCCGACGCCGCGATTTCCGATGTGGTCGCCGCCGTTCGAGTTGTAATGATAGTGCCAAACTTGCCGGCCCGTTCGTGCATCCACCGCCCAAACATGATCGGGAACCGTGAAGTAGAGAATGCCATTCACCAGCAGCGGCGTTGATTTCACGGTTGCCGTGTGCGTCGGAAACACCCAAGCCAAAGTAATGGCCCCGACGTTCGACGTATTGATCTGGTTCAACGGACTGTGACGCCGTCCGGAGTAATCGCCGTTGTAGGTGGCCCACGTATCGGTGGGCGGCTTGGCGGCGGCCGAGGGATCGAGCGCTTGCGCACCCAGGGTCAATGCGGAAATAGCCAGAGCGCAAATGAGCTTCACTTCAAAGTCTCCAGATACGTAAACAGATTGTGCATGTCGGCGTCGGTGTACTTGTACAACAATTCGCGATGTTTTTCGAGCGGATCTTTCACTTCCACTTTCACCTGATCGCGCGGCCATGATCGATACCAACCGTTGCCGTCGCGGAGTGCCACATTGAACTCATCCAGCAGCGCAAGCGTTCCGGAAACCTGTTCGCCCGATGGGAGCGTAACCGTGGCGGAGCGCCGCGCGCCCCGCGGGTAAAGGAATCGCGATTCCAGATTGATCGGCGAATATCGCTTGGCGACGCCTGCCAGGTCGCCGGTTGGCGAATGGCACGTATCGCAATGTCCCGCTCCGAAGAAGTAAGCTTTGCCCGCTTCGACGGTTCCCGTGGCCAGCTTCTCCGCCGGATAATCGCGTGGAACCCCAGCGCTATTGAGCGCTGCTTGCAATCGTTCATGCAGAAACGCGGCGATGTCGGAAATCTGCGCGTCCGTGTAAGCAAAAGCCGGCATGCCTTTGTCCGGCCGTCCGCTCTTGATGACGGGACCGATCAGTTTGCCGTCCACGTCGCGATTCACCATTGGAGATCGGACCAGATCGGGCCCGCGCGAGCCGGTGGCGTCGTTGCCGTGGCAAAATCCGCAAGCTTGGATGAACTGCTGCTTGCCGCGCTCCACCGCTTTGGGATCGGCGGCGTGAGCGCACAAGGCGAAGAGAACCGTTATCAGTGTGTACCGCATGGAAAGATCAGTGTACGACAACGGCGGCTGCGGGGTTCCAGCCAACTTACAATACTAGCTATGAAACGAATTTGGATTGGCGCGTCCATCGCCGTGCTGGGACTCACTTGCTGGATGCTGGCGCAGCCGGTTGGCGATCCTCTCATGGAAGGCTTCCGCATGGTGGAAGTTGCATCCGTCGCGGACGCCATGGAGCAACTTTACGGACAGCGCGCCTACATGTCGCACGAGATGCGGCCGGTGTTCAAGACGAAATTCGCCGGGCCCGCGGTAACCGTGCTGCTCAAAAAAGAGGAGCACAAGGAAGGCGCACCCGCTTCCGCCGGAATGCTCGACGCCATCGACAACGGTAAGCCTGGCTCGGTGTACGTGATGGCGCTTGACGATGGCGCCGATTTCGCGGGCATTGGCGGACTAATGGCCACCGCGATGAAATATCGCGGATTCGCAGGCGCAGTAATCGACGCATCCGTGCGCGATACGCCGCAGATCCAGAAGCTGCAGTTTCCTGTATTCAGCCGCGGCATTGTTCCATCCACAACCATCAATCACTATCGCTTCGTGGGCGCGAACGTTCCCGTGAAATGCGCGGGCGCGACGGTGAATCCTGGCGACATTGTGGTGGCGGATGAAGACGGTGTCGCCGTGGTTCCTCTCGCGCATGCCGCTGAAGTGCTGAAGAAAGCCGAAGCGCTGGATAACACCGAACACAGCATGATCCCGTTCATCGAGAAATTTCGCTCCATCAAGGAAGCGGTGGCGAAGTTTGGAAGGATTTAGCTTTCTCCGGCTGGTGTAGATTTTCGTAGATGGTGGCTAAATCCTGCCGCGCGGATTTCAACCAGCTCACCGATGGATTGGCCTGCTTGCGAACGATTTCATATCCCGCCAGGCTTTCCGGCTCCGCGTCCGCGTAACGTTTCGCGCGCACCAACGTTCGTCCCAACTTGATGTGCGCGATTCCGAGGAACATGTGATTCGGCGGCAACGTTTCGTTGTAGCGCCGGATTGCCTCGTGAAACAGTTGCTCCGCGCGCGCATAATCTTTCTTCTCGATATAGACGCTGGCCAGGTTCGACATCGCTAAGCCGATGAGATAATGCTTGTCATGGTAGAGCGTCTTGTAAATCTCCACCACGCGCGTGAACCTCGCGATGGCTTCGTCGTAATGCTGCCGCCGCAGCGCCGCGCCCCCGAGTTCGTTGAGAGCGGAAGCAACGCGCGGATGTACGGGCCCATAAATGCGCTCCTGAATGGCAAGCGTGCCTTCGAAAAGCGCGACTGCTTCGTCATAGTGGCCTTGGAACATAAGAGCGCGGCCTAAGATAGTCTGCGTGGACGCTGTTTCCGGATGATCCTTGCCGTACCAAGCAGTCATGATCGCAAGAGCTTTCCGCTCGAACCGCTCAGCTTCCGCATAATTCCCTCGATCGAACTGGCTGCTGCCTAAATTGATCAGCGCATTCGCTACCTGCGGATGGCGCTCGCCATACGCCGCTGTATAGATGGCAACGGCGCGGCGATTGAGACCATCGGAATCGTCATAGTGGCCCGCGTAAAAGTGCGCGTCGGCGAGTTCGCTGAGCGCGGCTGCGAGGTCCACGGGCGCGGTGGACGGCGTGGATCGAAGCTCAACTACTTGCGCCAGAATGGGAATCGCCTGCTTATAATCGCCGCGTCCGGCCAGCGTTTTGCCTAACGCCAGCGTGGCATTCGCAATCGCGGGATGATTGGGCGGAAATCTCCGCTTGCTCATCGCGAGCCCACCCCGAACCAGCCGCTCGGCGTCATCCCACTGCGCCTGATCAATCCGCAGAAGGCCGAGAGCCACCAGACTTTCGGCCACCTGTTTACTGTCGGAACCGAAGATGCGCTTGCGTTCGTCGAGCGAAGAATGTAGCAGCGAATCCGCCTGATCGAATTTACCGAGCTTCCGATAGATGCCTCCCAGCGTCAGATACAACTCGGCTTGGATTTCGGGTTCCGAATCCAAGGCGCGAGCTTCCTGCGCGCCTCGATCCACCAGCGTCACCACACGCAAACTGTCCGCGGGCCCGGCTTCTTTATCGCCGCCCTCGAACAAGTTGGTCATGAAGCGCTGTACCCGCTGCGTCCGTGCCGCTTCGGCTAACGCTTCATTGCGAGCCACTGCCAGCCGGATGGTAAAGAAAACCACCATCCCAATAACCGCCACAAGAGCCAGCGCCGAAACCGTAACCGTGCTCTTATTCCGCTGTACGAATTTGCGCAGTCGGTACGTGATATTGTCCGGCCTGGCTTCCAGCGGTTCGTTCTTGAGGAAATGGTCGATGTCGCGGATCAGCGCTTCCACGGACCGGTAGCGTCGCCCAAGATCCGCATGCGCGGCACTGCGGCAAAGCACATCTAAGTCGGACCCACTCGGAATCTCTCCCAGAAGCTCGCGGAGAATCACGCCCAGCGAATAAACGTCGGTTTGGACGCCGGTGGGCTCCATCCGCATTTGCTCGGGCGACGCGTATGCGGGAGTCATCAGCCGCGCGCTCGTGCGCGTACGATCGGCGTCGTCGCTCTCGAGATCCTGCAGTTGTTTCGCGATCCCGAAATCGAGCAGCCGCACCGCGCCGTCGCTTTTCACCAAAATGTTGGATGGCTTCAGATCGCGATGAATGACCGCGTGTTGATGCGCGTATTGCACCGCTTCGCAGACGGAGCGAAGCAACGCCAGGCGCTCCGGCACGGAGCTGGTCCGTTCCCTGCAGTATTCAGTCAACGGAACCCCGTCGACGTACTCCATGACGAACCAGGGCGTGCCGTCGGCCAACGTGTTCGCATCGTAAAGCCGAGCAATCGACGGATGATTTAACTGCGCCAGCATCCGCTGTTCGGTCAGGAACCTGTCGCGCCGTACGGCCGACACCCAGGCGTCCCGCAAAATCTTGATCGCTACCAGATTGCCCAAATCCTGGCGTTCGGCAAGATAAACGGTTCCCATTCCGCCCTCGCCCAATTCGCGCAAGATCTTGTACGGACCAAATTCTCGTGGTTCCCCTGCAGCCGGCTGATCCAACAGGTCGCTCGCGATATGCGCCACGTCGCGCTCCAACAGCGATCCGTTGCTTGCGTCTTCCGCGAGCAAGGCTTCTACATGCGCCAGAAGCGTGGCGTCATCCCGGCACGCGGTCACCAGAAACGGATGCTGCTCTGGCGCCGGAAGATCCAGCGCTTCATGAAACAGCGTCTGAATCCGCTCCCAGCGCGCGCTGTCCATGGCTCAATGCGCCTGTCGAAGTTCGTGTGCGAGCCAAGCTTTGGCGGCGCGCCAATCGCGCAGAATGGTCGCTTCGGAAACTTCGAGCAACGCCGCGGTTTCCGCGACATCCAAGCCGCCGAAAAAGCGGCTTTCCACCATCATGGCTTGCCGCGGATTCATGCGAGCCAGCTCTTCCAGCGCAACATCGAGCGCTAGCACTTGTTTGCCGCACTCCGCACCCGTATCGGTGGCTTCATCGAAAGTGACCATCGTGAGTCCCCAGCCTCCGCCGCGTTTGTGGGAGTGCCGGCGGCGCGCTGCCTCCACCAGCACTTGCCGCATGGCACGCGCGGCGATCCGTTTGAAATGCAATTCGGACGTGGATGCAAAACGCGGGGAGCTGGCCAGCTTGATCCACGCCTCGTTAACTAATGTCGTTGGGCTGAGTGACGCGCCAGGGTCTCGGCGCTTTACCGAAGACGCAAGCCGCCGGAGCTCCTCGTACGTTACGCTGAACAGGTAGTCCAGCTCTTGTCTCTCGACCGGGATTCCGCCCCATTCGTCCGGCCAGAACTTGCGGGTATTTCTTAATGGCATGACGGTTTCAGGGCGCCAACTACGCAATGCGTGACGAACGGATTGCAATTTTAGCAACGGAGGAAGTGAGCGTGCAAGTTTCCCGGATTCTTGGGGTTCTGATTCTGACGGCGCTTTGCGTTCCAGCCATGGCGCAGAAATTGGCTTGGGAGAGTGAATTCCGCTCCAGCGGTGGCGGGGACCAGTGTACCTCCGCAGCGGTAGATTCCACCGGCGTTTACGTCGCAGGGTTCCTCGGCCAGATAGGCACGCTGACCGGACAATCCGGCAGTGGCGGCGGGCCGGATTCGTTCGTCCGAAAATACGACACCAGCGGCAACGAAGTGTGGACGCGCCAGTTTGGGACCGGAAAACCGGTATTCGCCTTTGGAGTGGCGGCGGGCGGGAACGGTGTCTACGCGGTTGGACAAGCCGGCGGTACTTTCGCCGGGCAAGCGCAGAGCCTCAATCAACAAGGCTTCGTGATTAAATTCGACACAAAAGGAAACCAACAGTGGGTTCGCGAATTCAGCGCCCCGGGAATCGGGGCCGATGTTTACGCGCACGGCGTTGCCGCGGATTCCAGCGGCGTCTACGTCGTCGGAGTGGCGGACGGCGCTTTGCCTGGTCAAATGGGATTCGGCAACGGAAGCTGTCCCTGCGGCTCCGCCTTTATCCGCAAGTACGATCCCAGCGGCACCGAATTGTGGACGCGAGAGTTTACCGTGGCCGGAAATGAAAGCGCCAAGGCCGTCGCGGTGAATTCCACAGGCGTCTATGTGGTCGGCGAGGCAGCCGGCGTGTTTCCCGGCGCGAATGTCGATCCCGACGGTTCCTTTAACTTCTGGGTCCGGAAATACGACGCCAACGGCAACGAGAAATGGACCAGCCAGTTCGGACCCGGCCAGCACATGCGTTCGGTGGCGGTGGATGGCACGGGCGTCTACGTGGTCGGCAACATGGGCGGCGGCGCGTTGCCTGGACAAACATCCAGCGGCGGCTATGACGCCTTCGTAAAAAAGTTCGACCTGAACGGCAATCCCGTCTGGGTACATCAATTCGGTACAGGAGCATCGGATATTCCCTACGGAGCCGGTTCGGACGGCTCAGGCGTTTATCTGGCGGGAGCCACCCAAGGAATTCTTCCCGGCCAGACCAGCGCCGGTGGATACGACTCATACATCCGCAAATACGATGCGAACGGAAACGAAATCTGGACGCTGCAATTCGGCTCAAAAGCGGACGACCGAGCCAATGGTGTGGCAGCGAATTCGAGCGGCGCCTACATCGCGGGCAATACCATAGGGATGAATTACGCGGCCAAGATCGGCCTCGGCCCAGTGCTGTTTGACGGAGGCGTGGTGAATAACGCCAGCTTCGCTCCCAGTCCCGCGCCGGTTGCGCCGGGATCGATGGCGGCGCTATTTGGAACCAGTTTGAACGACGGATCCACGGTGCTGTTCTCAAGCTTCGACAAAGACGGAAAGCTGCTCACTACGCTCGGAGGCGCCACTGTTCTGGTGAATGGCGTCGCCGCGCCCATGTTCTATTCCACGCCAGGACAACTCGGATTCCAGGTTCCCTTCGAATTGGCAACCGCCAGCACCGCGTCGGTGAAAGTGACCATCGGCGGTCAGACCAGCGCTGCCATCACCATTCCGGTGGACGGGCTGGCTCCCGGCCTTTTCAGTACCAGCCAGAATGGCAAGGGCGAAGCCGCGGCGCTGCACACCGACGGCGTGACGCCGATATCCACACAAAAACCGGCCAAACCGAATGAAGTGATCGTGCTTTTCGGAACCGGTCTTGGATTGCTCACACCCGCGCTTCCTACTGGTCATGCGGCGAAAAATAACTCGACGGCTTTGATCCCGACGGTCACCGTGGATGGCAAGAACGCAGACGTACAGTTCACCGGCGCGGCGCCCGGATTCGTGGGATTGAACCAAGTGAACATCAAAATCCCGCCCGGAACGCGTTCCGCGCCGGATATTCCGATCGCCTTGTCCATTGGCGAAAAACAAAGCAACACGGTCACCATCGCGGTGTCGCAGTGAGACTCTGTGGATTAATTTTCGCTTTGAGCGCCGTAAGCGCTTTCGCACAGCCGAAAGTCATCGCGGTCACCAATACGGCGGACTACACGCCAACGCTTTCGCCCGGATCGATCGCATCTATTTTTGGAACCGGACTCGCTTCCTCGCCGGCCGGCGCGAGTACCATTCCACTTCCATCGACGCTCAACAATGTAACGGTAACGGTAGGCGGAGTCGAAGCGCCGCTCTTCTACGTCAGCCCGCTGCAAATCAATTTCCAGGTACCGTTTGAAACGCGCGCCGGATCTCCGGCGATTTTGGTCAAGAACGGCGCCGCGCGAAGCGCACCGGTGCAAGTCCCGGTGGCCGCATTTTCGCTCGGAATCTTCCGGGACGGCGCCGGCCACTCCGTCGCACAGGATATCGATCAATCGGTAAATTCCGAGGCGCGTCCAGCCGCGAGTGGCACGGATCTAGTCGTCTACGCCACAGGAATAGGAATCACGGATACCAAGCTGGCGGATGGGGCCTTGTCGCCCGGATCTCCCGCTGCAAAATTCGCCGGCACCGCAACAGCAACCATCGGCGACCAGGACGCACCAGTGGACTTCGTGGGAATGACGCCAGGCTCAATAGGCTTGGCCCAGGTGAACATTCGGATTCCCGCTCTTCCCACCGGCAACTATCCGCTGCAAATCTCGCTGAACGGCTTTCAGAGCGCCTCCGCGTTGGTATCCGTCCAGGGAACCGGTAGCGGATTTCAGGTATCCGGAATTCTCACGTTAGTAAGCAGCTTTTCCCTTCCCGGCGTGGGACCAACGTTCGTGCCCGGAATCAGCGGCGTGGTAGACAACTCGCTCGCGCTTTACAAAAACACGCTGTACATTTGCAGTCCGTCCGACATCAACGTGGTGGACGTCACCAATCCAAACGCGCCGAATTATCTGCTGAACATCAAAGACGCGCAGTTTTACAGATCCGCGCACAACTGCACGGTGAACGCTCAAGCCACCAAGCCGTTTCTGACCGAGTTGATTCGGGCTACGCAATCCATCACGCTCTACGATCTCAGCAATCCAACCGCGCCCACGCTCGAATCGCGGACCAACCTGCCCGTGCTGCCGCGCGCCGTGGCGTATTCCGGCAATGCCGGATTTTTCGGCGAAGACTTGTTCTCTTACTCCGGCCATGAGGTCACCACCACCCGAGGCAAAATGAGCTCGGTGGATTTCACCAACCCGAAAGCTCCTGTGCCGGCTCCTGTCGTGAGCTCGAATCCGCAGCATCCGGAAACGAACAACGCGAACCTGCGGACACAGATGATCGTCCCAACCCCGGGCGTTCTCTATGCGGCCAGCACGACGGCCGCGCAGACTTTCGACAACGGTGTCGGGGCTTTGGACATTTTCGACATCACCAATCCGAAAAGTATTCAAGGCGGTGGACAAGTGCTGGTTCCAGGATCGAAAATGTTGCTCACCTTGACGCCGTCCGGAAACGAGATGCTCGCAGTGGGAGACACGCGCGGCTACAGCCCGGGCAACGTTCTTCCCGGCGGCGCGATTGATTTTCCGTTCGCGGGATATCTCACGCTAACGATGTTTGACATCACCGATCCAAAGAATCCGAAGATGCAAGGCAACGTGATCGTCAACGCGATGCAACCGGCGAACTGCGGGGGTCCGGTGTCGCTCGGAACAGTCGCGCTAGGCAACAGTTTCTACGCGGTCACCTGTGCAGCCCCGGATCTGCTGGCCACTGGCGGAAGCGGAAACGGGTCGCTGGTGATCGTGGATGCGCGCGATGCCGCGAACCCCCAAGCCTACACCTCCGCGACGCTTCCAGGTCTCGGCGGTCTCGTGGTAGCGGACGGGTATCTTTACGCCGCCGTCGGCACGGGCGCGAACATTTATCGGATCCATACCCCTTAGCAAGCTCGACAGCGAAAACTCACCGTTAGTAACTACGGCACGCGAAACGTGGCTTCTGTTTTGGTCATCTCATTCGCAGGAAGTCACTTTTCAGGGAGTTACAAATGAAGAATATCGCTTTGGTAGCTGGTTTTAGCCTATTTGCAGTCGGTTCCTTATACGCGCAGCAGGAAACATCGCGCTTCGCATTTGACATCGGAGGCGGCTTCACGCAACCCGTCGGGAACACCGGCAGGCATCTGGACGAAGGCTGGAATGTTGGCGGCGGCTTTGGCTACAACTTTTCCAATTACTTCGGCACGATGATCGATCTCGGTTACAACTCGTTCGGAATCAACTCAGCAACTTTGAACAACCTGGGATTTCCCGGGGGTGGCGTTCACATCTTTTCGGCGACGCTCGATCCTGTGGTGCATCTCACGCCTCGCAGCCACTTCGATCTCTACATCATCGGCGGCGGCGGCGTATATCATCGCAATCAGGATTTCACGCAGCCCGGCGTCGCAACAGTCACCGGCTTTGACCCGTTCTTCGGATTTTTCCCAGTATCGGTACCGACAACCGAAGTTCTCTCGTCCTACTCAGTCACCAAACCCGGCGTTGATATCGGTGCCGGAGTCGCGCTGGGCACTAAATGGCACGGCAAATTCTTCGCCGAAGCTCGCTACAACCGAATCTTCATGGGAAATAATCAGCATACCGATTACATCCCCGTGACGTTTGGATTCCGCTGGTAGAGTGGAACTCCTCCTTGCAGCCGGGCACGATTCTGGTAGGAATCGGGGCCCGGCTCGTCCTATTTTGCTTTGGCAACAGGCTCTCGAAACGAACGTTCCACCATATCTTTCGGATCGGTCGACACCGGTCCATCGCGCCACAGCCAGCGCAGCATTTCCGGCAGCAGAACGCCGCCCTGCTTGAGACCGTGCGTTCCCATGCTGAAGGTGTAGCTCAAATCGTAGCCCTTTTCCGTCAGCGCATGCACCATCTGGACGTTTTGATAAAACCAATCGCGTTCTTGATTGTAAGTTCCATCCACCGCTAGCGCTCGCAGATCGTTTCTTCCATCCTGCAAAACGATACGAATCGGCTTCTTGTCGCTTTTGCGAATAAGTTCCGGGTATGCGTGTCCACCGCGAATGTTCGTAAAACTGCCCACCATGCTGAAAACTTTGTGGAACTGCGTCGGCCGCTGCCAGGCAACCGTGAAAGCCGCGATAGCGCCCGAACTCGCGCCGCCGATCGCGTGCTGGTCCGGATCTTTCGAGACGTTGTAATCCTTGTACAGCGCGGGCAGCAGTTCGTCGCAGATCACGCTCGCGTATTTGTCGTCGAGCGTGTTGTATTCGGTGCCGCGATTGGTAGTGCCATCGCCCCAACTCGACGGCGTCGGCTCGGGCTGATCCGGCCGGCGCCCCGGATTGATGAAAACTCCGATCATCACCGGAATTTCACGCCGGTAAATCAGATTGTCCAGCACATTGATCGCGCGCGCATCACCTTCGGGCGCTTTGTATGCTTGCCCATCGTTAAAAATTGTCAGAGCGGCTGGAACAGCAGGATCGTATGACGCAGGCACATAAATCCAGTAAGTGTGCTGCGTGCCCGGATAAGCTAGGCTCGGTAGAACGAATGGACCGCGCAACTCGCCTTTGGCGACTCCATCATGAGGCAGCGAGTCCGGCCCGAGTTCATAGTACGCGTTCGCGTTAGAAATCGGCGGAGGCGCCGCTTTCGGAGGTTGCGCGCAGAGCAATCCCCAGGCCGAGGCCACTACAAGGGAATATCGAAATGTTTTCGCCACGATTTTCTTAAGTGAACTTGTAGACACCCGGAACGGGTAGCGGAGAAACCGGCACGCTCGCATTGTAGTCGAAACTCTTAGGCAAAAGATCGAGTTGCGACCCCATCATCATGTCCCAAGTGACTTTTTGTCCGGAATAAGCCGCTTCACGCGCCATCAGGCAGGTCATTGTACTTTCGGCGACCGCCATCGCTTCATTGATGTACGGTCCATTGCCCCGGATGCTGTTCAGCATGTCGGTGTGTTCCTGAACATACGGATCCACCGCCAGTTTCCCGCCCCGCAGTGACGCGCTGTCGACCAAGCCCTTGGTTCCGACGATGCGCTCGCTCACGTTGCTCGGCGCATTGTTGTATTGACGGCAGTGGCTCGCCATGTGGACCCCGTTCGGATAAACAAAATCCGCATGCAGATGATCGTAGATGTTGCCGTACTCATCCTCGCGTGGGCGCCAGGCAGCCCCGCCGGATGCAATCACTTCCACCGGATGCGTTCCCATGAACCAGTTGCACACATCGATGTTGTGAAGATGCTGCTCGACTACTTGATCTCCCGAGATCCATACGAATGAATACCAGTTGCGTGTCTGATACTCCATGTCGCCCCACTGTGGATCGCGTTTGTGATCCGGAAACAGTTTGTCGTTTTTGAAATTCAGTACCGGTGTTCCCACCCAGTTGGCATTGAGCGCCACGATCTCGCCGATTTCGCCATTCTTCACGCGCTTGTACTGATCCAGGTACCAAGCTTGCGACCGGCGTTGCGCGCCCGACTTCACGGTGAGCTTCAGCTCCTCCGACTTTTTCGCCGCAGCCATGAATCGTCGCAAGTTGACGGGATCGGTTCCGAACGGTTTTTCACAGAAAATGTGTTTCTTGGCTTCCACCGCGGCTTCAAAATGCATCGGCCGGTACGCGGGATAAGTCGCCAGCATCACGATATCCACCGAATCGATAACTTTTTTGTAGGCGTCGAAACCGACGAAGTGGTGTTCGGGATCCACCTTTACGCGATCGGCCAGCTCCGGCTTGAGCGCCTTGGATTTTCGCAGGCAGTCCTCCAGCCGGTCTTCGAAGACGTCGGCCAGCGCGACGATTTCGACATTGTCGGTGCCGGTCAGAAGATTCTGGATGGCTTGGGTGCCCCGCCCGCCGCAGCCCACCAGGCCGGCGCGGAGTTTTTCGTTGCCGGCGCCGCGCACCAGTTCCGGTTTGACAATCTGGAACGCCGTAGCGCCTACTGCGGAAGACGTGAGAAAAGATCGACGGGAAACATCGTTGTGTGGCATGGCGATTTTAGAACCAACTCATTATACGCCCCCACGCACTTGTCCGATTTCGCACGGCCATTCCCAATTTCGGCGGCTTCCGCCGGTCCTGGCGTCTTGTTTTTCAATCCGAGCCATGGGCCGATCACTTGCTGCTCTAAGACAGATGTGGCTCGTCGCACTTCTGCTTCTCCTGTGCACTGGATGCACCCGATCACTCTCCCAGCCAACCGTCCGTAGCGAAGAAATATCGGTCTCGAATGGCGACGTAAAGCTAGCCGGAACTCTTTTCTTGCCCGGAAAATCGGGTCGGCATCCCGCGGTCGTTCTCTTCCACGGATCCGGCCCACAGCCGCGCAACTCAGCCCGAGCCCGCTGGTTCGCGGATAACGGAATCGCATCTCTCGCCTACGACAAGCGCGGCGTCGGCGAATCCACCGGCGACTTCCGAAAAATCCCGTTCATGGATTTGGCAGGTGATGGACTGGCCGCCCTCTCTTATCTCAAAACCCGAAGCGACATCGATCCTCGCAAAATCGGTGTTTGGGGTTTAAGCCAAGGCGGATGGCTGGGACCACTCGCGGCTTCGGAATCAAACGATATCGCTTTTGTAATCGCGGTCTCAGGGCCAGGTGTCACTCCCGGCGAGCAAATGATCTACTACTACGCGAGCGAGCTGCGCAACGCCGGATTCAAAGACTCGGACGTCGAAGAAGCAAGCGCGTTGCGTCGATTGGTCTGGAACTACCTCGCCACCGGTTCCGGCTCCGAAGCGGCAAAAGCCGCGCTTGATCGTGCCAAAACCAGAGCATGGTTCGCTGCGGTCAAAGGCCAGCAAGACGACTTGATCGGAAGTTTCGCGCATGCGCAAACCAAGCGGAACAACAACTGGTACAAAACCGAAATGCAGTACGATCCGGTGGCGACGCTGCGCAAGCTCAAGGCCCCGTCGCTCTTTCTATTCGGCGCGGACGACCAACTTGTTCCCGCGGCGAAGAGCGCGGATATCATCCGCCAAACTTTGACCGAAAGCGGCCACCGGGATTTCACGATCAAAATATTTCCAGGGGCGGACCATGGCATCTTCGTCCGCGACCCGAACGGATCGATGACGCTGGCGCCGGGATATGAAGAAACGATGAAGCAGTGGTTGATGACGCGGTTGCGCTGAAGTTCCAGTCGGGATACAATCCCTATCGTCATCAAAAATTTAGGAGGGCTGCTTGCCTCGTTCCACCGGATTGCTGAAAATCGTGGCTCCCTGCGCGCTCATCATCCCGATTCTGGGCTGCTCGGGCTCGCAACATAGCGCGGAAGAAAAGTACTTTCTGATTGCCACCAACATCCAGCTTCCCTATTGGAAAGCGGCGTCGGCGGGTTTGACCAAGGGTGCACTTCAAATGCACATCCGGACGGAATTCGCTGGGCCGGACAACTTCGATCCGAAGGCTGAGCAGGAAGCATTCCGTAAAGCCGTGGCGTCGAAGCCGCTCGGGATTCTGGTTTCGCCTGCCGATCCCGATCTCCTGAAAGCGGACATTGACCAGGCCATCGCGCAGGGAATTCCGGTCATCACCATCGATTCCGACGCGCCCTCCAGCAAACGCCTGCTCTTCATTGGAACCGACAACTTCAAAGCCGGACAGATGGGCGGCAATGTATTGGCAAAGCAGCTCAAGGGAAAGGGCAACGTGGTGGTGTTCAGCATGCCGCAGCAAGCCAACCTGAAGGAACGGATGCGCGGCTATGAAGACGCGATCTCCAGCCACCCCGGCATCAAGATTACCGAGGTTGTGGACATCAAGGGCGACCCGCGCATTGCTTTCGACAAAACCATGGAAATTTTGAAATCCGGCGCTTCCAAAGTCGACGCCTTTGCATGCCTGGAAGCCGTCGCCTGCCCCGAGGTCGCGGATGTGCTGGAACGCAACAAGACCGAAAAGATTGTGATCGCCATGGATACCGATCCGCGCGTGCTGGATGGAATTCAAAAGGGCAGGATTTCCGCCACCATCGGGCAGAAGCCTTACACGATGGCCTATTACGGACTGAAGATGGTGGACGACATGTTCCACAACAAGCTCACGCCGCTCGATAGCAATTGGGCGCAGGATTCCTTCTCGCCGATCCCCACGTTCGTCGATACAGGCGCAACCTTGATCGACAAAAGCAATGTGGATTCCTTCCTGAAGGCGCGCGATTCGGCGCAATCGCAGTAACTAGGACAAGACGCGCGCCGCGGTGGTCAGCTGGCCGCCGGCCGCTTCAAATTCGGCGAACATTTTTTGCGCCGCGGATTCATCCAGCGCCTGGATAGCATCGGTGACAATCTCCACGCGCTTGCCTCTTTCAAGCAACCCGAAAGCGGCAAA
>DATGIH010000498.1:0-22264 GCA_035295865.1 Bryobacteraceae bacterium | reverse complement strand
CTCATTACGAAGATGCGGAAGTTGTCGTGGATCGCAATCTGGTGACCTCGCGCAAGCCGGAGGACCTTCCGGCATTCTGCCGCGCCGCAATCCAAGTCTTAGTGGAACAACCGGTGCTGGCTGCTTGAGCGAATCCGTCATCTCGGTCCGCGGCCTGCGCAAGAGCTACGGCGATTTCGAAGCGGTGCGCGGAATCAGTTTCGAAGTCCATCCGGGCGAAGTGTTCGGATTGCTCGGCCCAAATGGCGCGGGCAAAACCACCACGGTCGAAATCCTGGAAGGCTTGCGCCAGCGCAGCTCGGGTGAGACCACCGTTCTCGGCTACGATCCCGGCTTGCAGACGCGCGAAATCAAAGATCGCATCGGCGTTTGCCTGCAGGCCACCAACCTGCCGGACAAAATCAAGGTGCATGAAGCGTTGGCGCTGTTCGCCGCCTTCTACTCGCGCAATACTGACCGGAACAAACTGCTCGAGCGCCTGCAATTGGGCGACAAGCGCGACGAGTATTATTCGAAGCTCTCGGGCGGCCAAAAACAGCGCGTGGCGCTCGCGCTGGCGATGGTCAATGAGCCGCAGCTGATTTTTCTGGATGAGCCCACCACCGGCCTGGATCCGCAAGTGCGCCTGGAAATCCACGGATTGATTCAGGAGCTGCGCGACGCCAAGCGGTCCATTCTGCTGACCACGCATTACATCGAAGAGGCCGAACGGCTGTGCGATCGCGTGGCCATCATCGACGAAGGACAGATCATCGAAATCGGAACGCCGCGCGAGATTCAGCAGCGCACGCTCGGGCAAAGCCGCATCGAAATCCGCTGCGAGCAGCCGCTGCCGGCCACCGAGATCGATTCAATTTTCGCCGCCGAGAAGCACGCGTTTTCGGACGACCGGAAAACACTCACCGTGCATTCCACCCATCCGGCCAAAACCATCGTCGAGCTGGTGAAATGGATCGATCAACACAGCCTCGAGCTGTCTGATATTCACCTGAAGCGTCCCACGCTGGAAGATGTTTTCATCGAACTGACAGGCAAGAGGCTGCGCGAATGATCAACAGCTACCTGGCGATGGCCGCCATCAATCTCAAGCTGACATTTCGCGACCGGACCGTCATCTTTTTCAACTACCTTTTCCCGCTGGTTTTTTTCTTCATCTTCGCGCAGCTTTATCACGCTGAGCAGGGCGGCGCCATCATCCAGGTGCTGACCATGGTGCTGAACATCGGAATCCTGGGTAGCGGATTCTTCGGCGCCGGAATTCGCGCTGTGCAGGAGCGCGAGACCAACATCCTGCGGCGCTTCAAGGTCGCGCCCATTTCGGCCGCGCCCATCCTGGTGGCATCGCTCGTCACCGGATTGCTGAACTTTGTTCCATCCGCGGTGATGATGGTCCTGCTCTCGCACTTCATTTATGGAATGGAGTTTCCAGAGCGCTGGTTCTCGCTGCTGATCTTTGTCGCGATCGGCGCCATGGCGTTCCGCTCGCTCGGACTGGTGATCGCATCGGTTGTGAATTCGATGCAGGAAAGCCAGATCGTTATCCAGCTGCTGTATTTTCCGATGTTGTTCTTGAGCGGCACCACCATTCCGCTGAGCGTGCTTCCCAACTGGGTTCAGATTTTGGCGCAATTCCTGCCCGCAACGCACCTGATGACCGGAATGCAAGCCATCTTGGGCCGCAACGAAACCCTGGCGCAGAATGCATCCGCCGTGGGCGCGCTGCTGCTGACGATCGTGCTCGCGACTTTCATCGGCGTGAAGCTGTTCCGCTGGGAGAAAGAAGAAAAGATCGCACCCAGCGCCAAACTTTGGCTGGTGGCCGTGCTGACGCCCTTTCTGATTCTTGGCGTTTATCAGGCATACAGCAAAGACAGCGTGGTGAAGGCGCGTTTGCTGAGCCGCGACCTGCAGCGCAGCCGATCGCTCCTGATCCGCGACGCCCGCATCTTCATCGGAGATGGCCGCGTGATCGAAACCGGCGGCGTGCTGGTGAAGAACGGAAAAATCGAGAAAATCTTCGAAGGCTCCACGCCGGATGCCAAGGAATTGAAGGCTGAGGCGATTGAAGCGGCCGGAAAAACACTGCTCCCGGGCTTGATCGATACGTACGTGAATCTCGCGGAGTCCGGCGGATTTACCGAGTCTCCGGCATCCGAGAAAACGCTGCCGCGCGAGTTGGCGGCCTATCTTTATAGCGGCATCACGGCGGTGAAGACCGGCGGCTTGCCGGCCGGTGAGCTGCAAAAGGTCCGAACTCTGGTGAATTCCGGCGAACGGTTGGGCGCCGAGCTGTTCCTTTTCGCGCCCGCCTCCGATCAGCAGATGTCCGGACAGCGATCCGTGGATGGAGTGCAAGTGGCGCTTTCCAACTCCGTCGATCTCGCAGCTCTACGCGCCATGGCTGGCCGGGCACAAGCGTTGAAACTGCCGTTTGTGGTCCGCACCAACGACGGCCACGAGGTGGAAGAAGCGCTGGCCGCCGGCGTCAACGGGATCGAGAACGGATCGTCGAAGGAAAAGCTCGCCGATGCGTTGTTCGCGCAAATGAAATCGCAGGCAGTTGCTTACACGCCAGCTTTGATTTCGCTCGAAGGTCTGACCGCATTGATCAACGGCGCTGAGGAGCCATTGGATCGTCCTTTGGTGCTGCAAGCGGGACCGGCCGCGCTCATAACTTCCACCAAAGCATTCTTGAAATCGGAGAAAGCCGCTCAGTTGCGCGCGCAATTGAAGCAAACCCCGGTGAGCCTCGACCTGGGAAAGGAAAACCTGGCGGCGGCGTGGAAAGCAGGCGTTTTCCTGGTAGCCGGAAGCGGCGCGGGAACTCCGCTGACTCTGCATGGACCCACGATCCAGCGGGAAGTGGAACTTTGGGTAGAGGCTGGCGTTCCGCCGGCCATCGCGCTGCAGGCCGCAACCTACAACGCCGCCAAGCTGCTGGGCGCGGCCGATCGGATCGGATTGATCCGCGAAGGCCAGGATGCAAACCTGCTACTTGTGGATGGAAATCCGCTGAAGGAGATCAAGCAGCTCGAAAGCATCCAGACCGTGATTCTGAAGGGCGAGCGGATTTCGCGCTCGGAGTTGTTCGAGCAGGAATAGAATCGAATCATGCTAATCAACCGGCGCGAGTTTCTCGCCGCCTCAGCTCTTCTGACGCAGCGGGTATCCGCCGCTTCCGCGCCGAACATGCAATTCCCCACGGCGGCGCGCGATCGGCTGGCCGTCGCATCCTGGTCTTTCCGCGATTATCTGGACACTGCGGAGAATCGCGCGAAGAAATCGCACGGCGCATTGATCGACATGAAGCAATTCCCAGCGATGATTGTGGATCGCTACAAAATCCACAATGTCGAGATCCTGGGCCAGCATCTGCCATCCACGACTCCGGCTTACTTGAAAGACTTTCGCGCGGCTTGCGAGAAGGCGGGATCTCGCGTGATCGATCTGCCGGCGGGCGGCGAGGCGAGTCCCTACGATCCGGATCCAAAGAGGCGCGCCGCCGCCATCGCAGACGGCAAGAAGTGGATCGACGTTGCAATAGCGCTCAACTGCCCCAGCGTGCGGCTCAACATCGCCGGAGTTAAAGGCGTCGCACCCGAAGTCGCGCTGACTGCTCAGGGACTCGCCGCTGTGGCGCAATACGGCGCTTCCAAGAATGTCATCGTCAATCTGGAAAACGACGATCCCGAAACGGAAGACGCGTTCTTCATCGTGAAGGTGATCGACAAAGCGAACACGCCGTGGCTGCGCGCACTCCCGGATTTCTGCAACTCCATGCTCAAGGGTGACGAAAAATTCAACTACGACGCGGTGGCCGCGATGTTCAGCCGCGCCTACAATATTTCGCATCTGAAGGATTCCGAAGTCGACAACGGAAAGGTTTTCCGCGTGGATCTTGCGCGCACCTTTGCGATCGCGAAAGCGAGTGGATTTAAAGGATACTACTCAGCCGAATTCGAAGGCGAGGGCGATGCGTACGACGGAGTCGCCAAGCTAATCGACGCCGGCTTAAAGCTACTGAACCGCGACCGCGAGGGAGCGTAAACCAACTTGGCGGTCGCGGTTCGGCCCAGGGTTACGCGTACGCCTTGCGCGGCGCCGGATCCAAATACTTATTCGCCTTCTCCGAATTCGTGATCCGCATCTTCGCCGCGTCCCATTCGTAGCGCTCGCCCGGAAAACGCTGCGCCAAACATCCCAGTAGGAACGCTTCGGTCACCGGCGCCGAAATCTCGAAATTCGTCAGCGACGCCGGACCACCTTTGCAAGCCGCGATCCACTGATCTACGGCCGTAGCGCGCTCCTCTCCATTTCTACGGCGACGCGGCGGCGGCTGATACTTCTTCGATTCCGGATAAACGCGCGGCCGATCACCGTTGAATCCCGCGAGAATGATGCCCTTCTCGCCCACGTACATCACGCCTTCGCCTTCATCGTCGTGCGTGAACCAATGTTCGTCTTCCTTCAGCAATCCGGCCGGACGCTCCGGCTTGATGCCGCCGTCGTACCACGCCATCTTGATCGACGGCCGATTCTCATGCGCCGGATATTCCAGCCGCACGATGGACGCCTTCGGATACGTCTCTTCGAACGATTCGCTGGAACTCGCCTCCACGGACGTTGGCGGCGTGAGATTGAAGATCTTGAAGAGACCAGCAAAGCTGTAGCAGCCCATGTCGCCGAAAGATCCGCAGCCGAAATCGTACCAGCCACGCCAGACGAACGGCAGGTAAGCCTTATTGTACGGACGCTCGGGCGCCGGACCCAGCCACAGATCCCAATCCAGATTCTCCGGCACCGGCTGCGCTTCGGCCGGACGATAGATGCCTTGCGGCCAATACGGACGGCCCGACCAGTTGTGAATCTCTCGCACCTGGCCGATCGCGCCGTCGGCAAGCCAAGCCGACAAAAGATGCGTGGATTCGCTCGACGGATTGTTCACCGGCAATCCCGTGGCGACTTTCGTCTCGCGCGCCACCTGCGCCATCCGCCGGGCTTCAGCAACCGTGTGCGCCATCGGTTTCTGACACAGCACATGCTTGCCCTTGCGCATCGCGGCGATCGAAATCGTCGCGTGCCAATGATCGGGCGTCGCGACGTACACCGCGTCCAGATCTTTCTCCTTGGCCAGAAGCTCGCGATAATCGCGATACGAATTGCAGCCGTTGTACGTGCCCGTGCCTTTGTGTCCGGCGTAGTAAGCTTCCACCAAGCGTTTGGCCGGCTCGCGGCCGCCCATCCCCAGGCTGCTCGAAAATTCGCGGGTGAACTGCACGGATCCGGGCGATGCCAGATCCTCGCCCCATTTCTCATAACCTGGGCCTAGCAGCTTGCGCGCCGAATTTAAGAGCGCATTCGGGCCGTATTCGATGTAATCCTTGCTGCCCTTATTGCAATCGCACACCGCGATCACTTGCACTCCGGGACGCGCAAGCAATCCCATGGTTACATCTTGACCTTGGCGGCCAAGCCCGATGGTCGCCACCGTCAATTTGTCGCTCGGCGGCGTGTAAGGCGCGCCCAAAACATGCCGCGGAACGATCATGAATGCTGCCGCGGCGCTCGCAAAAGTGCGCCGCGTTACCGAACTGGTTTCGTTCTTGACTGAATCCACCGCGAACCTCCAGAAGTTTCATTATGCGTCAGAAAAACGGGGGTTGGGGATTTGGGATTGGGGATTCGCGCGCTACGGCTGCGCTATCGCGTTCGCAACTTGATCGAGGGCTTCAAAGGCTTGGGGGAGCACGCCGGAGAGCGAGAAAAATGGATGGATCATGCCGCGATAGCAGGTGTAGGTCACCGGCACTCCGGCCTCTTGCAGCCGCTTCGCGTAGGCTGCGCCTTCGTCGCACAAGGGGTCGCACTCGGCCGTGATGACGAGCGCCGGGGGCAGGCGCGTGAGATCTTTCGCTAGCAGCGGCGACGCTTCCGGATTGCGTGCGTCGTCCATGCTTCGCAAATAGTGGCCCCGGAACCACTCCATCTCTTTCTTAGTCAGGTAGTGATCTTCGCCGAATTCTCGATAGGATTGCGTATCGAATGACGAAAGATCCGTCACCGGATAGACCATGATCTGGTGCGCGATCGCCGGACCATTTTCGTCGCGGCTCTTGAGCGACATTACGGCGGCCAGATTTCCGCCCGCGCTGTCGCCTCCCACCGAAATTCGCTTCGGATCCACTCCGAGTTTCTGCGCGTTCGCCGCTACCCATTGCGTGGCCGCGTAACAATCGATCACCGCTGCAGGAAATTTGTGCTCGGGCGCCAGTCGATAATCCACCGCGATCACCACTGCTCCCGCGCGATGAGCAATCGCGCTGCAAACCACATCATGCGTGTCCAAGCTGCACACCACCCAGCCGCCGCCGTGGAAATAGAGCAGAGCCGGCCGGGGCGCGTCCGTCTCGGGCGTGTAGACGCGAATCGGAATTTCACCCAGCGGTCCCGGGATCCGCAAATTCTCGATGGAGCGGAGCGGCTCCGTCGCCCCGCCCACCAGCTTCAATCCCTCTTCCGCGACTTTGCGCGCTTCGACGGGCGAATAGGATTCAAGCGGCGGATCTCCCTGGGCCTCGAGGGTTTCAAGCAAAAATCGGACGGTTGGATTCAGTTTTGGGCTTAACATTTTCTAGGCGGGTTGGTGCGCATGAACCAGGTAGTCTTCAAACTTTACGGTCTTCACCGCAGCTGCATAATCGCGCGTGTGCGAGTGCCAATTCTGCGTATTGCGCCCGGCTGCGTTCTTGTACCAGCTCTTGGCGCGCGGATCGGCCCAGGTGGTGCGTTCCAGCGCTTCCTGCAGTTCGCGATTGAAACGATCCTGCGCCTCGCGCGACGGTTCCATCGCGGCGATCCCGCGCCGCTGCATTTCCGTTAACGCCTGCACAATGTACTCGGCCTGGCGTTCCAGCATGAACGTGATGGAGTTGTGTCCCAGGTTCGTGTTCGGACCATACAGCATGAACAGATTCGGAAATCCGGAAACGGTCAGGCCGAGATACGCCTCCGCACCATCTTTCCAAACTTCGCTCAGCCGGATTCCGCCGCGTCCGGTCACATCGAGCGACCAGCGCCAATCCGTCGTTTCAAAGCCCGTGGCGAAAACTAAAACATCCAGCGGATGGTCGACGCCATTGCGGGTTCGGACGCCTTGCGAAGTGATGCGCTCGATGGCGCCGGTTTCGAGCGTGACGTTCGAACGCTGCAGCGCTGGATAATAATCGTCCGCGAAGAGCACACGCTTGCCGCCGATCGGATAATCCGGCGTCAGCATGCGGCGCAGTTCCGGATCGGCCACCTGCGATTCCATGTGCAGCGTCGATCGTCGAGTGAATGCCGCGCGGCCCTGCGGTGTCCAACTGAACGCCTGCCAAAACAAGCAGTCCGCGTTCTGATAAGCGAACTCGCGCGCCAACTCGGCCACGTGCGGCGCGGTGATCAGCAGCGCCATCTCTTCTTCGGTGATTTCCTGGTCCATGCGCGGCAGCAGCCAGTTGGGCGTTCGCTGAAACACCGTGAGATGCCCGGCCACCTTTGCGACTTCCGGAATCAACTGCACCGCGCTGGCGGCGCATCCAATTACACCAACGCGCTTTCCTCCAAGCGCCACGGAATGATCCCAACGCGCCGAATGAAACGCTGGACCGGCGAAGGACTCGCGTCCCCGAATATCCGGAAGCTTAGGCCGGTTGAGTTGTCCCAGCGCGACGATCAGGACATCCGATTCGAATTCAGCGCCCGCTTCTGTACGAACACTCCAGCAGCTCCGATTCTCATCCCAGCGCGCGGATTGCGCGGCGTCCCCGGCTCGCAAACGCGGCGCAAGCTCGAAGTTCGCGATTAACTGGCGCACGTACTCCTGCATTTCCGGATAACGCGGATACGTGTGGCGCCAATGAATGCTGGGCGCGAACGAAAATTGATAGACGTGCACTGGAACGTCGCACGCGCAGCCTGGATAGGTATTGTCGCGCCACGTTCCACCGGGTTCCGATTCGCGCTCCACAATGGTGAAATCCTGGATGCCGGCGCGCATCAGTTGGATGCCCGCGCAGACGCCGCCGAGCCCGGCTCCTACCACTACGGCGCGCTTGTGTTCCGGCATTCGCAGGTAGTATACACCGCCTGCTTACTCTACACCGTAGCGTGCGATCGTGCTGCCCTGCTCCTCCGCAGCCAGCTCGTCAAGAGCGTCCGATGCTCATCCTCCAGGCAAATGAAATAAGCAAGTGGATAATAAATCGCAGCCGGCAAAGCTCCCGCCGCGACAATCTGCAACCAGTTCGACCCCGGCAAAATCGTTGCATGCGCGAGATACTCGATCGCGATCGCGGGCACGGCCGCCAGAAGCGGACGAACATAGATCGTCGACATGTAATGCAGGAATCCCAAGGAAAGCGTCCGGCTCACCAGCCACGGCGCAAGCAAACCGCGATTCAAAATCATGAGGATCGCGCAAATCCAAGCGGCTCCGAGAATTCCCCAGCGCGGGATCACCACCCAGAGCGCGGCCACCACGATGACCGCTTCCGCGAACAGACCTTTCGCGTAGCGCTGATGCTTGCCCAACCCCAGAAGCAGCATGCTGGAACTGAACTGCGCGACAATCCCGAGCACATATCCGATCAGCAGAATTGGCAGCAACGGGGCCGCTTGCGCCGCGCCGGCCGCACCGATCCAAAGCCGAAAAAACTGGCCGCCATAAATGCCCAGTAGGATCGCGAGCGGCATGAACATCGCCAGGCAATAGCGATTAGAATATTCCGCCAGCCTCGCGAGCGGCCCCGATTCCTCGCGCGCGGCCAACGCCGCCGCATTCACGTTCGTCACCACGCCGATCCGGTTGATGAACTCCACCGTGTATTGCAACAATCGAACCGGCAGATTGTAGAAGCCAACGAATTCAGTCGGCAGAAAATGCCCGATCAAAATCGGCGGTCCCTGATTCAAGCCCATGGTCGAAACGGTCTGCAAAAAAGTGTGGATCCCGTAGCTCCACATTTTCTTGAGCGTCGCCATTCCCGCGAGCCGCGGCGAAACCCGGCAGTCCGGCAACACTTTGCGGAAATAGTAGTAATTCAGTGCGTACATCAGGCACTGATTCGCCAGCGTCGCGATTCCCAGCGCGACCAGCCCATAGCCCAGATACAAAACGGCGAACCAAACCGCCGCGCGCGATCCCGTGGTGAGGATCCCGATGCGATTCGAAACGTCGAACCGCTGCACGGCTTCGAGCGCCGCCGAGAAAAGATTAAACACCAGTCCCAGGCACCAGCTCACCGTAATCAACAGCAGCAGCGCGCGGAACGATTGATGATAAGCATCCGAAATGTGGAAAAAACTTTCGATGCGGCCGGCCGCCAGCGCCACGATCGCCACCATCAGCACTGCGATCAGGCACGAATAAGAAACCGCCGTGCTCATGATTGCGGAAACCTGCTCCGATTCGCCGGTGGTCCAATGATGCGCGACGAATTTAGCGGTCGCCGAGCGGACCCCGAGATCCAGCAGCCAATAGTATTCGATCAGCGAAAATGCGAGCGCCCAGATGCCGTAGCCTTCCGGACCCAGCCGCCGGAAAAGGTACGGGGAAAGAAAAAACCCGGTGATGAGACTGATGCTGACGCCGGCCCAGTTCCAAATGACGCTGCGGACGAATCTCTCGCTGCGGCCTTGTGTCATCGGTTCTCGGCTTATCATGATACCCGTAGAACGCACCGCCTATTTCGCGTTCCGGGCGAGCAGTAGCCAGCCGCCGATTTTTCGTTCCGTGTGGTAGTTGTTCTTGAGAAACCCGGCAGCGGGCAAGGCCGATTGAGGAGTCCAGGATGGCCGGTCGGGAATCCATGTCCAACGTGGAAACGCGCAAGCCATGTTTCCCTGGATTCCCCAAAAGCTTCCAAAGTACGGCTCGTCGGCGGCCACCACCAAGCGCGGAGGATTCTTCTGAATCCGCGCAAGATCCTCGGCCTGAAACCGCTCCGGCAACGGAATTTGCGCGAATTGGTTGCTGAATACGGGATTTTGCCTGCGGCTGGCGAACGTCAATCCGCCGCCATACGGCATCTCGAGGAAGAAATCTCCTGATCCGCTATGAGCCAGAACGTAAGCGTACAACTCCTCATTCACTTTCCCATCCAGCACCCGGATCGTTCCACTCGCGGTTTCGATCCGGGTGAACGGCCTGTCCGAAAGCAGGTTCGGATATGCGGCAGCCACGCGCAATATCGCGTATGCGGCCACCAGGGTGCCTGTGAATCGCATCGCGAAGCGTTGGCCATTGAGGTTCACTCCATCGCCGGCGCGTGCTGGAAACTCGAGCGCGCGCCCCAATAAGTACGGACCGAGCAGAGCAAGAAATGGATAGCTCAACGCCGGAACTTCGGGCGTCGGCGACAACGTGCTGCCGAACAAACTGCGCACACTGATGAATACCGGGACGGTAAGCAACAACAGCAGCTGGAGGCGCTGGCGATCCACCGATCGATGCATCAGCTGAGCCAAGAGCACGAACCAGTAGACGATCGCACACCACAACACCGGACGCAGTACCGGGCTGGATGCAAATGCTGCTTTGCCGAAATTCAGCAGACGGACAGCCACAGAAGCTGGCGCGCTGAGCAGAGGACCGTCAATGTACCATTCGTAGTCGAGCCAGATGGCTCCGCCCGCCGCACCAGCTGCGAGCACCCAAACGTACCGCGGTCCCAACGCGGCGCGCCAACTTGAGAATTCCGCCAGCGAAGCTATGCCGATCAAGAAGCCCGCCGCTCCCAGCGCCGCGAACGCCCCGAAAACGCCGAGACCGGTTGGCCACCACGCGCAGGGCACGGTTGCCAAACCATAGCCGCGCAGAGCGTCCTCCAGATTCTTAAGGCCCACTGCGTTGCCCAAGATCGCGTAGGCCCCCAGCGGAGGTAAGAATGCCGCCGCCAGGATTTTGCTCCACCGCCTCAGTCGCGCCGCGCCTTGAACGTGCGGATCAAACACCGCCAGCAGGATGAGAAATACGGGCGCCACTAGGAATGTTTCCTGCTTGCTCATGAGCCCGATCCAACATCCGGCAACAGCCGGAGCCAGCCGCGCCGGTGCGGGGATTTCCAGATATCGGAATGCTCCCAGAAGCATCAGCAACAGACCAATGGCCGCCAGATGCAATGCCGGCGAATAACTGAGCAACGAAAATAGACTAAAGTACGTCTGGCTGGTGGCTCCTATCGCAATCACCAGGAGACAGGTCCAGATTCGCAGCGCACGCGGGACCAGGTAGCCGAGCAGGCAAAATACCAGCGCCACAATCGCGAACGACAAAAGATCCAACACAGCCTGCGCCACCGAAAAACTGGCGCCGAGCCAGCGGAACGGATATCCGATCACCGCCAGCCCGAGCGGCGGATACTGCCAGAAGAAATCGCGGTAAGGCGTTTCACCGCGCGCCAACCGCAGCGCTTCCTCCAGCCACACTCCCGGATCGAATTGCACCAGCGATTGCAGCTTGCACCAAAGCGCCACGCAAGCGGCGAGCGAGGCCGCGGCCACCAGGCCGAAATCCAGCCAGGCGGAGCGATTAGCGCTTCTGGCCAAAGACGGCGTACTGGCCTCCCAGTGGAATTCGTTTGAGCGCCGCTTCGAAGCCGGGGAAAATTCGATAAGCTCCTTCGGGAAGGTACAGGAAATAACGCGTGTCGATGGCAGCGAGGCCGGCCTCCTCCAGCAGGTGACGCGTTTCGCGCGCGTTCAAAAGAATTGCATTGCGGTCCATCGGCAAGCGGCGGACGATCAAGCGCGTCGCCGGATTAACCGGATTATGTTCGATCACCGCGAAGATTCCATCGCGCCGCAGCACCCGCGCCGCTTCCCGCGTTAAAGCCGCGCGCTGCCCGGGCGCCACGTGGTGGTAAACGCAAACCGCCGTCAGAAAGTCGAAGCTCGCATCGGCGAACGGCAGACTCACCGGATCCGGCATTGGACGCGTGGTGATGTCTGCGCAAAGATTCAGCATCCCCGCGGAAACGTCGCATCCGGAAACGGAAGCGAATTGACTCCGGCCCAGCCGCAACAGATCGCCTCTTCCGCAGCCGATATCCAACCAACTCAGGTTCCGAAGGTCCCGCCCCAAGGACTTGAAGAAGGCGCGAATCAGATCCCATTTCCGCTCATAGAAGAACGCCCCGTCGCTGCTGAAGGACCGGCGAATCGGGTCCTTCTGCAGGGCCTCATAGTCTTGTGCGTATTGATCGAATTCCGGGGCCATTTCTTCTTGTTTGTGGCGGGAAGGCCTATAAATTCTCGGCCGGAAGTAAATCTTAACACGCGGACACCGGTCGAAAAAATGGTGACAGGCTCGAATTTCCGCAGGCATGAACCCCGAAACCGCAAAGCGCGCCGAATGCCGAATTTCGTGCCTGTTACCATTTTTTCGGGCGCAGAGAGGCGCGGAGCGACTCAGAGCGGGCCATAGTGGGCGCAGACCGTGCGCAGAGCGGAGGGCCCGGGAGCGCTGTTATGCTTGAGATGCGTGGCCCCGCTTCAGTCTGTTTCGGGCGATCCGCCTTGCCTGTGCGTGATCGTTCCCTGTTTCAACGAAGAACAGATGCTTCCGGCCTTCTTCGCCAAGGTGCTGCCGGTACTCGAACAAGCTTGCAACGGACAATGGGCCGTCCTCTGCGTGGATGACGGCAGCCGGGATGCCACCTTCTCTCTCATCGCGCAGGAGCATGCTCGCGATCCGCGCGTTTCCGGATTACGCCTGAGCAGGAACTTCGGACATCAAGCCGCACTCTCGGTGGGAATGGCATATGCGCGAGGCCAATACATCGGCATCATGGATTGCGACCTCCAGGATCCGGTGGAGGTTTTGGTGCAGCTTTACCAGGCCTGTTTAAAGGACGATTTGGATGTCTGCCTGGGCATACGCGGCAAGCGGGAAGCGCCGCTTTGGCTGCGTGCGGCCTACTCGGCCTTCTACTACATCATTGAGCGAACCTCGGATCATGATTGGCCGCGCGACGCGGGCGATTTTTGCGTTTTCACGGCCCGCTGCCAGCGCGTGCTGCTCGCTCTTCCCGAACAATCGCGCATGCTGCGGGGCTTGCGCTCCTGGATCGGATTTAAACAATCGGGAATCGCCTACGACCGGCCGATGCGGCAACACGGGACCACGAAATACACGTTGCGAAGACTCATCGCTCTCGCTTTACAAGGGCTGATCTCCTTCAGCACCATCCCGCTTCGCCTGGCAAGCATCATCGGCGTGAGCATGGGACTTTTTTCCATCCTGTTCGGTATTCTCATTCTGATCAACCGGCTCTTTCCGCGCTTCTCGCTGCTCGGTTATTGGGTGGGCGCGAATGCGGGCACGGCCACCGTACTGGTGTTCCTGGCCTTTGCTCTCAGCGTGTTGTTTGTTTGCGTCGGCATCCTGGGAGAGTATCTGATCGTTCTGTTACAGGAAATCAAGAAGCGGCCGGCCGCCATCGTCTCGATGGTTGTTGGAAACGTGCAGCCGCTCGACGCCGCCTATGGCTTGCTCGAAGCCACGCAGCCGCCGGTTGCGCGTACTGCCGGAACCCGTTGACCTTCCGGCCGCCAGCGGCGCAAAATGCTAGCGTAAAGTTTGCATGAGCCGGTTTAATCACTCTTCCGCGGTGCTGGATGCGCCGAGGGAGAAAGCGGCGGCCGCTCCGTCCCTGATTCTCCAGCCCTCACCTTCCGATGTCGGGCTGGGACAACGCTTCGGATTTGTCGTCTTGTGCGTGTTCGCGATCTCTGGCTACGCGAATGAATTCGCCGTCCAGTTGTTCAATGCGAAAGCCTATATCTCCACCATCTCGTGGATACTGCTGCCGCTGCTACTGGTTCTGAGCGGCAATTTACTGCGGCCATTCCGGGACAAGATCGGCATCCTCTGGTTCGCGTTCCTCGCTTGGGTTGTGCTCGCCGTTCCGTTCAGCGTGTGGAAAGGCGGATCGTTCGCGCTCCTGGTTTCCTACGTTCCGCACGGATGGCTGCAGCTCAGCTACTACGCCGCCTTTCTGGTCTCGGTGAAACACTGCCGCCGCTTGATGTTTTTCATCATCGCCTCCAACTTTCTCCTGCTGCTGGATTGTTTTCTGTTCGGCACCACGAAAAACGGACGCTTCGAGATTCCGCACAGCATCTTCTTCACCAACGCCAACGATCTGGCTTTGCAATTGCTCATCGCGATTACCCAATTCATGTACCTGGTTTACCAGCCCCAGGTCTGGAAGCACATTGCTGGAGGCGGAGCCATCCTGATCGCTCTCACTTACATGTTGAGGACCGCGTCGCGTGGCGCGGTCCTCGCCATCGTGATCCTGGGTGTGATTGGATTCGCATTCGCTAAAAACCGGATGCGTTTGGCGCTGCTGGGCGTCCCCGCGGCGCTCGCGGCATTGATCCTCGTGCCGTCATCCGTGCTTCACCGTTTGACGCTGATTGGGCTTCAGCCGGAGAAGCTGACAGCCTCGAACATGGATGACGCATCCGCATTCGCATCGCAAATGGAACGCATGGCGCTGTTCCGCCAAAGCGTGACGTATGCAATCACGCACCCGTTGTTTGGAGTCGGCCCAGGACAATTCGCCGTAGCAGCTTATGGAGAAGCGGTAAAAAGTGGAACACAGTCGCCCTGGCTAGGCACGCACAATTCCTACACCCAGGTGGCAAGCGAGTGCGGCATCCCGGCGTTTTTGCTCTACACTAGCGTGATCGTGATATCGCTGGTATCCAACTTCCGCATTTTCCGCCGAACCGCCCGTCTGTCCCAATACAGCGACCTGAGCGCTTTGGCTTTTTGCACCTTCAACGCAACGCTCGCCTATGCCGTATGCACGTTCTTTTTCCACATCGCCTACAGCGGTTACCTGCCCTGCATCGCGGGGATGAGCGTGGCGCTGCGGCTGGGGACTCATCCGTCGTTGTGGAGTTCCAGAGCCGCGTACGCTGCCCGCTGAACCGCGCCCGCGAGGGAGCGCAACCACGTTGGTCACAAAAGCAGCGCGTTACGGTCCCTCGCGGTTCTGAAGCGCTACCGGAGCCGATACGCAAATATTCCAGTAGACCCAAGCTGCTGCCACCCGGGTTGATCCACCACGCCCGGAATGCCGGGCGAAACAACCATCGCGGCGCCCTGTCCGGCGAGAATTGGTTTTGCTTTTTCCCACTGGGACGGCTTGTCCTTGCCGTTGAAATCGACTTCGAGAATCACATGCACGCCAGCCAGCCGCGCCCATGAATAATCGAAATCCCCGGTCACGATCGCCACTGGATCGCCGGGCTTCAGCCCCAACGCTTGTGTTGCTTGCGCCACTTCGTAATCGCGCGGCTCGGGCACTGGCGCAAAAGACACCGTGATCGCTTCCACCAGCATCAATGCCGCTGCCACGGCGGCAATTGCGAGCGGAACGCGCGCCTCAATTTCCCCTTCCAGGCTCATCAGAAGACCGGCCGCGAGCGAAGTCCACAGCATCACGAAAAACGCCGGGAAAAACCGTCCGTCCGCGTGGACCATCGCATACATCGCGAACGGCGCGATCCCAAACAGGAGCGCCGGCCAGAATTTTCCGATCGTGGCGAAGACCTTGCGCTTGTCCGGCGCCAAAAGAAAAAGCGTCGCGAGAGCAAAAACAAGCGCGAGCTGCCGATGATGCACCAGCCACCCGTACAACTGAATTTGCACCAGGAGCGCATGCGCGAAGTCGGCTGGACGGAACGCGATCTTTGCACCTTCGGTCCAATAAATCGGATCGTACCAGGGGGGATAGGTCCCGCCCACCGGCGTGGCGAATTCATATATCGCGGGATCGCCCGATATTTTCCGCGTTGGATGGATCGGCGTTCCGTTATCCGATGGGCCGCCCTGCCAGTGGTAATACGGAACGTGGTTCACCATCCAGATGACGTTCCAGCGTCCGCTGTCGCCATAAGTGAAACGCCCCTTCGCATTCGACAAAGCCCAGATGTAGGGAGCACAAAGCATGGCGAAAATCAAAGCCGCCAAACCGCAGCGCATCCAAGCGCCGGATTGCTTGCGCCCCAGCACGGCAGCCATCGCCAGGCATAACAATCCGAAAAATAAGAACGGCGCCTTGGCCATATATCCGATTCCTAAAACAACCCCCAACGCCACATAAACAGATGCCCCAGCGCCGCCAGCCGACATTCTCAGCAGTAATCCGGCGGCGAGAAAAGCGAACGCACTCACCAGAACGTCCGGCGTGACATAAGCGAGCGTAGTGAAATCCAGCGTGCAATAGAGAAACGCGGAACAGCCGATCAACGCCACGCCCACTCGCGCCCGTGGGGCCACCATCCGCAATACGCGGTTGAGAAAAAAAAGAAATGCCGCCGCCGAAAACAGATAAATGAAAAAGTTCAGCAAATGCACCAACGGAAATTCCTGTAACGGATCCGGGTGCGCGGCGCGGAACAAAGCTCCGATCAGCCACGGATACAGCGGACTCCACTGCGAATTGATCGCGTGTTTGAAATCCCCGTTCCAATACGCGCTGGCATTGTCCAGATACTGCACGCCATCCGCGTTCATCAAATAGCGGAATCTCCAAGCCTCGGCCGCGCCCAACAAAATCGCGACGAAGCAAAATCCGAGCGTGAGCCGCCGCACCCACAGCCGGGCGCGCGCCTCGCTTTCAGAACCTTCTTGAGGAGCCTCGCAAAAGCCAGTCACAAACAGGTTTCCCAATAGTATCAGCGCGTTGCATCAAATTTCTTGATTGCGCCGTATATACTTGCGTGCAAAGCGAGGTAACCGGCACAATGTTGTTGCGATTCATTGTGATTTCTTTTTGTCTTGAGCAGACGGTTTGCATTCAACAGGCCTGCGCTCAGACGCAAATCGACCTGCAAGCTCAAAGCAAAAATGTGGACTTCACCACATCCCCCACCACGCGGCCGTTGAAGTCCGGTGTGAGCCTTCCGGCGACGTGCAACCTGGGCGAGATGTTCTTCCTCACAAGCACGTCGGCGGGCTCGAATCTTTACGGCTGCACGTCCCCAAATTCCTGGACGCTCGAAAGTACCGCCAGCGGTGGCGGATCTTCGGTACAGAGCGCGAGCCAGCTCTCCGATCTCACGCCCACCAGAAATTCCTCCACCACGCTGCTGATCGGTTCCACCTGTGCGCTCGCAACGCCCTGCAATGTGCGCATGGGCAGTGTCACTTACAGCTTCACCGCGTCCGCGACCGCAACCGTGAGCGCCGGAACCGGCACAGCTTTCTTGTACATCGACTCCAGCGGAAATCTAACCGTCGGGCACAACCTGAGCGTGAGTTGCAGCTCGGGCTGTGCCGCCGCGGCCGGCATCACGGCGTTCCCCTCCGATTCCATTCCTTTGTTCACCTGGACTGCGACCAACGGCACGTGGGACAGCTCGGGCGGCGCCGATCGCCGTGCGTTTCAAAGCGCCACTAACGTTTCGGCCAGTACCGGCTTGCTCGCAGCGGTTTCTAATGGACGCACCACGCTCTCGGTGGATCCCACACTCGTGGGAATGTGGTCCGCGGTTCCTGCTACGTCGTCCAGTCCTTGCGCCCAGGGAGCTTGGTCGGTGGATAGCTCTTTTTATTATGTGTGCGTCGCAACCAATACCTGGCGCCGCGCAGCACTGGCATCGTGGTGAAGCCCGCTGGACTTGTGCCAGCATATTAAAGGATCAGAACTCATGTTTCGTGCTTCCAGTTGGTTGGGAATTCTTTTGTCTGCTCCCGCCGCCATCGCGGCGATCGGCCCGGTGAACGTTCAGTCCACTCCAACCCAGGCCATTCTGTCCTTTACGGTGAGCGATCCAGCACAATGTCTGGTGCAAGTTTATAGCGATGCCGCGCGCACGCAGCTCGTCGACGACTCCAATTCCACGCTCTTCGCCGGAGCGCAGCGCTGCAACCGCACCGGATCGGCCATAAACGGCGACAGCGTCAGCTTTGTGGCCGGCTTGCGCACTTCTCAAAAGGCAACCGATGGCAAACTCCATTCGCGCGCGCTCGCGGCCGCCACCACGTTTTACTACACCATCACCGACCTGCTCAGCTTCCAATCGGCGAACGGATCGTTTCGCACACGCAACCCGGCACTGGGAAACACCTACCCGGAACAACCGCCTTTCGATGCGAACGCTTGGGATAATCGCGCGTATCCGCAGTTCACCTGGACGCTCGGCCAGCGCAACCAGATGCTGGTGGATCCCACGTCCGGCTTGCTCGTGAAACGCATGACCTTCGCCGGCGACGCTTACACCAAAAGCATCAACAGCACAGACGGAGTGGGTTTGCCGCTGGCAACCGGAATCACCGGAACTTCAAGCTGCTCCAATGCAGGCAACTTAAACGCAACCGGCAATGCCTATGCCACTTGTACCGGAGCGGCTAAGATGTTCCTTCCGCTTCCCGCGTTTCAAATGTCGGGAGGTGGAGTCTTCAACAATTGGTATCCCCGCTTCAATGTGGACGATCTTCTGCTTTACGTCTACGGCTCGGCCGATTCCACGGCGATCGGCGCGGGCAACGGCAGCGATACCGTGAGTGTCTGCTTGTCGCAAGGCGTGAATCTGCCATGTTTGTCCAGCTCTTTTCCCGTGTCCCTCAAAAGCACCACCGGCGCCACGGGAACCGTGAAGGTTCCAGCCGCCTCTGCAACGCCGGTTTTCGCGAACTGGGGCTACACACCGCTACACGGCGATGTTGTTCCGACGCCAGGCACCGTCGCGGTGAGCGGCAACACCGTTTCTCTCACCAATCCCGCGCAAGCCACCACCTATCAGAACACCTTCAACGTGGATTGGCCGGCAGGCAGCCAGATTTACATCCAAGGCTCATCAGCTTGGGGATGCGTCAACAATTACTGCACGATCGCCGCGATTCAATCCGCGGTGCAACTGACCACCGTCGAATCCTGCACCTCCGGATGTCCGGCTTCCGCGAGTTACGAAGGCCGCGCTTTTGGATTCCTGGTCTCGCGCCAGGGGGCCAGCGGATCGGTCAGCGTGAGCTTCGGCTTTGAGCCGGATATGTCCAGTTCGTGGAGCGTGGAAGAAGACGGCGTCACGAATCACTGCAGCGCGAATCCGGTAACCGTTTCGAACGATGCCGCCGGTCATGCTTATTCGGGCTTCACGCTGCAGGGATATATCTGCACCTTCCAGCATGAATGGGCTGGCACGGCGTATTGGCTTTTCATCTCCAAGGACCAATTCGGAAATCCGCTGGGCGAAATGCGCCCCTTAGGACAGGCCGGCATCCCGTACACGCTGGCATGGAATTCAAACGGCGCCAGCTTCGCGAACGGCGCGAATATTTCTTTCGCCGGATGGCATCCCACCGACGGCACGAAATTCATGGCGTTCGCGAACTACAACAACACCTTGCTGTTGGTATCGGGACAATACGATTCCACCAAGACAGGTTGCAGTCCGGCCTACATGAATTGGCAGGGCGCGGAAAACTATGTCACTGCCTACGCGTTCCCGGTGGACAACTGTTTCACGTACACGAACTTGACCAATCCATCGTCCAACCCGGCCATGGATATTCGGTCGCAAATCGTACGCGCCTATGCAGCTTATAATCCGGGTTTCGATTTATCCGGATTCGTCGTCGGCAGCGTGGTTGCAACCGGTGGCTACGCGCGAAGCTGTTTAGGCGCCACCGCCAACAGCGATCGCAGCTTGGAGGTGTGCGGGGCTTTCGATGTGAACACGGGAAACCTGGTCCAGGTCTTCGACAGCTTTTCCAGGTACCCCGGGCGCTGGGGTTACGTTCATGGGCCGATCCACGCGGTCGGAAAATATCATTCCTTAACGCTGGATCAACCGTACCCGGCCTCGGCCAATTCCGGCAGCACTCTTTATGGACCGTTCGAAATGGCGGTTACAGCCGTCAACCGCGCCGGTTTTGGACAGATTGCGAATTGGACTTCCGCGGGAGGGACGCCCGGCACTTCCATCGGCGCCAATGAGGTTTACGCGTGTCCCGTCGGGATCCCGCAGTATTTGATCGACGCCGGTGCAGCCGGCAATCATTGCATTCAGGTGAAGGTTTCCTCCGAGCCTTGTAGTCACACACCCGGCAGCGCCGCGATTTATCCCGGCGGGAAGACGGAAGCGCAGCAGTTCCCCTGTAAAAGTTCGGACGGTTCGGTGGTAACCAACGCAGCCTGGTCGAAGTTGCAAAATCTCGCGGTGGGCGACTGGGTGCGCCAAAACGAGACGGGAAACGACTACGGCGAAAACTTTATTGTCGCGAAGAAAGATGTGATCTCGAATTCGGAGATCAATCTTTGGTTGATTCGCGGCACGGGAGTTTGGCCCAACAGCGCGCAGCCTTCCTACCACACCATCACGGCAACACATCCGGATGGGATGTCGCTCGCCATGACGGCCAACTGGGGCGTCGGCGCCGCCAACTGGCTGATGGACGCGAGCGATCCAACCGCAACCTGGGTACCGGACAATCCGGCCTGGGTTCTCGTACACGGCACCACCGTTCTTGGATCGACACCCGACAACAAAATCGCGGTCGGCATCGATCTTGAGGACCAATCCAAGTTCGCCGGCTTCTTCGACGTGCCGATCCTCCAGCAGGTGATGCAGCCGCTTCCGGACCTCACTGCGGTGAATCCGCTGTGGGCGGGTTCCACATCCGGATACAACGGCAATCTCCAAAACTATATGAATGCCGATCAAGTGAGCGCCTCCGCCTGGGACCGCAGATGGGTGGTGAACTATCGCCATCTGAATCCATCCACCGGTAATGGACCGGAGTTTCGCTCGAGTCCCGGCGGCAACGACGTTCTGACTCCAGTCTCAGGCACGAATCAGGTGTACAAGATCACGGACCCCTACTCGGGCGGAGTCGCCGATCCCAAACGACTTCCCTTCATTACCTTTGCCGGCCGGTTTCTGCTCAAGGACATCAGTAATCCCACCACTTCGCAACACACCCTCACCGACGCAACAAATTTCAGCGCTTGCTATGCGCTGCGCCCCGGCGAGTGCCGCACCGATTCGAACGCAGGCGACCATTACGTGAGCGTTCCTTTTGCCGCCGGTGAAAATCAGTGCCTCACAAATCAATATGAGGAAGTTGCTCCGTGCTTCTTCAATTCATCGCCGGTGGCCGGCAGAATTCAGCAAATGGATATTTCCGGGCCTTTCGACAAGTCGGGAGCGCACCAGCGGATGTTGCCCACTGCCTTCACCGGCATCGGTGGACAATATCAATACTCCGAACCCAAGATGAGCCCCGACGGCTCCTGGATGTTCCTGCCCTGCTGGTGGCTCAATGGCGTTCGTTCGGAAGTCTGTGGCGTTTATTTACCGCCCTTCCCGGTCGCGGATTCCGTGGTTCGATCGTCCTTCATCCAGTACGATCTGAATGTTTCCGGCGTCGCCGGAGATCAGGTACGTGCTTGCTGGGGCTATGCCGAAAATGGCCCGGTGGATGGTTCCACCAACAGTTTGTATCCAACTTCCCGCCAGGAGCGCGGATGTTCCATTGGATCGGTTCCAAGCGGTGCCGCCGCCACTACAGCCAGCTTCGTTAAGACCGACTCCACAACGAAAGGAGCCTGGAAATCGGTTTACGGATCCGATGGCTACGACGTGATCGGAGATTCGGCTCAATCTCCCTTTTACGGAACGGTGACACCAAACGGCGGCACTACTTTTTTCTGGAACCCGCAGACTTCCGATGTTCGCGCCTTACAGCACGTGAGTGCAACCGGAAATATCGCCGCTACGCTGTATAATGCGACGTCCTTCACCATCGATCTCAGCTTTAGCGACGCTGCCCAACACCAGGTCGCGTTTTACTTTTTGGATTGGGACTCGCTCAATCGGACCGAAACCGTCCAGATTCTGGATGGCGACAGCGGCGCCGTGTTGGATACTCGTAACCTAAGCAACTTCTCGGGCGGGATCTATCTGGTTTGGAACCTCAGCGGCCATGTCACCATGAAGCTCACAAACACAGGCCCGAACAACGCCGTGCTGAGCGGAATCTTTTTCGGCAGCGGACCCTTTGGAGCTTCTACGCTCAGCGGCCCATTCGGATGGGCCAGCGAGCCGGCCAGCTATGCGAATTGCGGAAGCGGTTGCCGCATTCGGATGAACTTGATTCCCGATCGCGTGGCCTACTACATCATTCAGCGGAATCGCAACGGCGTGATCACGAACTCTCCGGTCATGGTCGTCAGCCCTCACTGATCGCCTGCGACGTTACCAATTC
>DATGIH010000497.1:0-5825 GCA_035295865.1 Bryobacteraceae bacterium | reverse complement strand
CGCTTTCCCGCGCGACATCGATCACCATCTGGTCGTCATGCGCGGTGACATCGCGTCCATCTATCTGTAAAGTAACGACGCGTGCGGGCATTTATTCTCCTCCCGAAGAGGCGAACGCCGCCTCATATTCCGGACGGAAATACCGCAACGTGCTCGCCACCGGATTCGGCGCCGATTGTCCTAAACCGCACAAGCTGGTGTTTCGCACCAGATCGCAAAGCTGTTCCAGCTGCACCAGGTCGCCCGGTATCGCGCTGCGATCCGCGAACCGGCCCAGCAGGTTGTACATCTGCACGGTTCCGGCGCGGCACGGGATGCATTTGCCGCAGGACTCTGTCATGCAAAACTCCATGAAGTAGCGCGCCACATCCACCATCGACGAGGTCTCGTCCATCACAATCATTCCGCCCGAACCCATGATGGAACCGAGCTTAGTCAGCGTCTCGTAATCCACCGGGGTGTCGAGGAACGTTTCGGGAATGCAGCCGCCTGACGGTCCGCCCGTTTGAACGGCTTTGAAGCGCCGGTTATCCGGAACTCCGCCGCCAATCTGGAAGACGATATCGCGCAGCGTGATTCCCATGGGCACTTCAATCAATCCGGTGTTGGCGATTCGGCCGGCGAGCGCGAATACTTTGGTGCCTTTGCTGCGTTCGGTGCCGATTCCGGAAAACCACGCCCCGCCGTGTCGGATGATGGGCGCGATGTTGGCGAACGTTTCGACGTTGTTGATCAGCGTCGGATGTCCCCACAGCCCCTGCTCGGCGGGATAAGGAGGCCGCGGCCGCGGCGTTCCCCGCCGGCCTTCGATGGACGCCATCAGAGCCGTTTCCTCGCCGCAGACAAAAGCGCCAGCGCCCAGCCGGATGTTCACGCGGAAATTGAAATGCGTGCCGCAGATGCCGTTGCCGAGCAGCTCCTGCCGTTCCGCCATCCGGATGGCTGTTTTCAAGCGCGCGACTGCCAGCGGATATTCGGCGCGAACGTAGATATAGCCTTCGCTCGCGCCAACTGCGTATGCGGCGATCGCCATTCCCTCGAGCACCCGATGCGGATCGCTTTCGAGCACCGCCCGATCCATGAACGCCCCCGGATCGCCCTCATCCGCATTGCAGACCACCATCTTGGGCGATCCCAGCGCTTTCGCCACGGTGCCCCATTTCAAGCCGGTCGGATATCCGGCGCCCCCGCGCCCGCGCAGTCCGCTTTTATCGATTTCGGCGACCACTTGCGCCGGCGTCATTTCGGCGAGCACGGTGGTCAGCGCGAGGTAACCGTCGGCGCCGATGTAATCTTCCAAGCGCTCCGGATCGATGCGTCCGGAATTTTCGAGTACAATGCGCTGCTGGCGCGCAAAAAACGGAAGCTGCGAATCCAGGCGAATCCGCTCGACGGGCGGGCCCTCGAGCGCACTGACAATATCGGATGCATCCGAAGGTTGCACCCTCTGATACAGGACGCCTGCGGGTTCCACCGCAACCAGCGGCCCCGCGCCGCATAATCCGAGACATCCCACTCGCCGGACCAAACAGCTCTCGGGCCCGAAGCCTTGTGCGGCTGCCGCCTCAGACAAGGCCTTCACGATTGCGTCGCTCTGCAAGGACTGGCAACCGGCCGCTCCGCAAACATTGATGCAAGAGCTCACGCGGGCTCTGCTTTCGCGCTCGTGCGTGGCGATATTCTTGAGCTCTTCAGCCAACATGTCCGATCACCTTTCGCAGACGGTCTTCCAAACCGTCCGTGGTAATCCGGCCAATCACATCGCCATCTACCACCGCGACGGGTGCGAGCCCGCAGGCTCCGAAACAACGCGCGGTGAGGATGCTCAATTTGCCGTCCGATGTGGTTTCGCCCGGCTTCACGCCTTCTTTGCTCAAAATCGACTTCAGTAAATCGGCCGCCCCCTTGATGTAACACGCGGTGCCCGTGCAAACCACGCAGGCATGCTCGCCCTGCGGCTTCATAGTGAAGTGGTTGTAAAACGTAGCCGCGCCGTAAACCTTGCTCAGCGGAATCTTGAGTGACGCCGCGATGTACGTGAGACCGGGTTTATCCAAATAACCAAATGCCTGCTGATAGGAATGCAGTGCTTCGATGAGGGCATAACGCTCATTGCCCAGCTTGCGCATGGTGGCCGCGATGATCTTCCAGCGTTTGTCGCTGGAAGGCGGTTCGAGCTTTTGAAGATAGGCGAACATTTCGAGAGCGATCAGTGCATCCAATGCGCCACGGCAGCGGTAGCGTAAGTCGCTGATTGTTCGTCACACAGCCGGTCAACTGGGTGAAATGCCCCAACGAAAGAGCTTTCACGGTCCGTGGTTTCAAGTAGCCCTCCTTGGGTAAATGCACGGGAATCTGAAGATTACGTGAAAGTATTTAGTCATTTTAATGAAACATGATTGTCAAAATCCTTTCATTCCGTGTTGCCAAACTAGGCCTTCTCGTTTGGTGATTTCAGCAACTCAACACGGGGGTAAACCGATGCGCGGACATCTCGGCTCGATTTGCATTTCGCTACTCTGCTTAGTTTTGTGCACCGCCAGAGCGCAGGAGCGCAAGGGCATCGTCACTGGATTAGTGACCGACTCCGTGCATGCGATCCTGCAAGGCGCAAGTGTGGAACTGCAACCGAGCGGCAAGAAAACGGTATCGGACAACACCGGACAGTTCAGCATTACCGACGTTGCGCCCGGCACCTACACGCTGAACATCTCATTCGTCGGAATGGCGCCGTTCTCCAAGGAAATCACCGTGACCGGGGGACAGCCGACGCACCTCGAAGCGGAGATGCAGGTCGCATCGACCAGTGACTCAGTTACTGTTACTGCGGAGCGCGTGCATGGTGAAGCGGAGGCGATCAACCGGGAACGAACGGCAGAGAACATCCTCCAGGTGCTGCCCGCGGAAATCATCACCAGTTTGCCGAATGCCAATGTCGCGGATGCCATCGGACGCCTACCCAGTGTTACGCTTGAGCGCGACGAAGGCGAAGGCAAGTACGTGCAGATCCGTGGAACCGAGCCGCGCTACAGCAACGTCACCATCGACGGCGTGAATGTCCCGTCGCCCGAGAGCGACGTCCGGCAAATCAAATTGGATGTGATTGGCTCGGATCTGGTGGAATCGGTCGAAATCAACAAAACGCTGCTGGCCAACATGGATGGCGACGGCATCGGCGGATCGGTGAACCTGCGCACCAAAACCGCGGGCGATCAGCCCATGATTTCGCTTTACGGGCTCGGCGGCTACACGCCGATTCAGAACGGCCGATCGGCCGATCAGTTCGGCGGCACGGTGAGCCAGCGATTCGGAAAAGACAAGCGCCTCGGCATTCTCTTTGGCGGCACCTACGATTGGAACGGCCGCGGGATCGATGACGTCGAGCCGTCTCCCACCGTGATCCAGTGCAGTCCTGGCAACTGCGCCTCGCCTGCCTCGAATGCTCCGAATTTTGGTACGTACAACAGCGAAGACGTTCGTCTTTACACCTACTACCGTACGCGATTCGGTTTCAGCGGGTCGGTGGATTACAAGCTCGGCGACAACTCCAGCATCTACATCCGCGGGCTTTATTCGCACTTCGACAATTTCGGCGATCGCTGGGTGCTGAGCCCTTCGATCAACAGCTACACCACGTCGCCCACGCAGGGCGGAACGGACGGAAACATGTCGTATGGCGCGGAAATCCGGCGGCCGGTGCAGGTGATCGGGAGCATGGTGGCTGGTGGGCGGCACAATTTTCAGTCGTCCTGGTTCACCTGGGAAATTTCAGCATCGCGCGCGGCCACGGATGAGAACGGCTATTCGAGCGCAAAGTTCGCGCCGCCGGACAGCTCGCCGCTCAACAACGTCCAGTTCGCGCTCGATCGCGGCAATGTGTACGAGCCCAAGTTTATTGTCCAGAATGGCGTGAACATCTACGATACGAGCCAGTATTTTCTAAAGAAATTTGACATCGATCATAGCTACAGTCCGCAACTCAATTTGCAGGCCAGCGCGTCGTATGTCAAGCAGTACAACTGGGACGGACACGCCGGAGCGCTCGAAATCGGCGGCAAGATTCGCAACGCGCACAAGTTCTCGGAGCCGAACGACGTGGAGTACGACCTGGGCGATCCCAGCCTTGCTCCGCTGAGCATGTTCCCGCTCAAACAAACGGTCAATAACTTTTACGACGGAGCGTACAAAACCGGACCGGCCATCAACTACAACTCGGTACTCGGTTTCTATCACAGCAACCCGAACGCATTTTCGGTGGACCCCATCGCCACGCTGCAAAGCAACGCTGGCGGTCTCTATAACCTGGTGGAACGCATCGGCGCAGGTTATGTCATGAACACCATCAGCTTCGGCCGCTTCCGCCTGAACACAGGCGTTCGCTTCGAGAGCACTACGGAAGATGTTCGGGGAACCATCCTGGCAGCGGACGATCAAGGAAATTTCACCGGTCTAACTTCGATCGGCAAGAACGACACGCGCGTCGATGTGCTGCCGAGCGCTGAGCTGCGCATCGGAGTGGCCGCTGATTCGGCGATCCGGCTGTCTTACGGCCGAGGCATCGCGCGTCCGAACTTCAGCGATCTCGCGCCCAACGTCTCGCTCGCTGTTTCCACTTTGACCGGCGGACGCAACACCAGCAGCGCCGGTAATCCGGATCTAAAAGCCACGCATGCGGATAACTACGACATTCTGTTCGAACAGTATTTGAAACCGCTCGGACTGTTCACCGCCGGATTCTTCTACAAGAACATCGACGACCCGATCGTCTACACGGAAAAAGACGGCGTGCACTATCCCGGTTTCCCGGAGAGCTTCCTCGAAACTTCGCCCATCAACGCGGGCAGCGCGCATGTGGCGGGCTTCGAAGTGGCGTACGAACAACGCTGGGCCTTTCTTCCAGGCGTCCTGGGCGGATTGGGATTCTCCGGCAACTACAGCTACACTACGTCCCGCACGGACGGTCTTCCGGGACGCTCGGATCATCCTTCGCTGCTACGCCAAGCCCCGAATACCTGGAACGTCAGCCCGACGTACGATCGCGGAAGGCTTTCAGTGCGCGTGGGATTGTCGTACAACGGCGCGAACATTTTTGCGTATCAGTATCAGGACGGCACGCCGCTTGGCTTGAAGGGTCCGCTGGGCGATCAGTATTTGTATTCTCACCTTCAGGTGGATGCGCAGGGCAGTTACCGGCTTCCCAAGGGATTCAAGCTGGTGGTTTACGGATTGAACCTGACCAACGAGGTGTTCGGATTCTACAACGGCAGCACGGTGTGGCCGGTACAGCGCGAGTTTTATCACGCGACCATCGGCGCCGGATTGCGCTGGAGTTCGCTTGTTGAAAGATAGCCGGCGCTTTAAGCAACATTTCAGGTTCAGCGGCTACACTTCTAAGATGATTTCGAGAATCGGAAAGTTTTCTGCGATCTTTTTGCTGGCAGCCGGCTGCTTTGCGGCGGATGCTCCCGGGTTCAAAATCACCCAGCGTTATCCGGTGCCGGGCGATGGTGGATTCGACTACATTGTGTTCGATGGTTCCTCGAACCGGCTCTATGTCTCGCACGGAACCGAGATGGACGTGCTCGATGCCGGCTCTGGCAAAGTGCTCGGCAAAGTGGAACCGACACCTGGCGTGCATGGCGCCGCGATCGTACCCGAATTGCATCGCGGATTCGTCACCAACGGCGGCGACGCTACGGTTTCGGTCTTCGATACCAATACCTTCAAGACCATCAAGAAAATTTCCGTGGCCAAAGATCCGGACTTTGTTTTCTACGATCCGAAAACGAAGCGCGTGCTGGTGTGCCACGGCGATGGTGAAGTGA